>JBDTRQ010000392.1:0-6278 GCA_039931535.1 Ignavibacteriota bacterium | reverse complement strand
TTAGTTCATCATCGTTTTGATAACTTTACAAATAAAATTAACTCAATCAGGAAATTGTATGAAAAAGTATTCTCTGTTCTTAATATTATCCTTAATCTTTTTAAGCTGTTCAAAAACTTCAGATCAGGATTATCTTACTCAATCTGAAAAACTGCTCAAGGAAAACAAAGCTTCAGAAGCTGTTAAATCTTTGGAAACTTTATTGGGCGAATACCCGGATAGTAAGCTTGCACCAAAAGCACTTGTTGAATTAGCAAGTATTTATCAAAACCAACAAGTAAAAGGTTTTACGCATAAACAATCAATAGAAAAAGCAGAGCAGTTTTATTATCAGGTTTATGAAAAATATCCTGATAGTGAAGAAGCTCCTTTAGCCTTATTTCAAGCAGGTATTTTGCTTGATGACGCATTGAAAAATTATGATGAAGCAACTAGAGTTTATAATTTGTTTCTTGAAAAATATCCAAATGATAAACACGCCGTTATTGTTAAACAATCTTTAGATATTATGGGTATTGATCCAAATGATATCATAAATAAAAAAGAAGCATCAAAAAAGTGAGTGATACTTTTGTAAATTCTAAGAATTATCTTGATCCAAAAATAATTTCCAGAATTACCAGTCTTGATTTAAGAGCAAGATTAGTTGTTGAAGGTTTTATGGTTGGGCTGCATAAAAGTCCGTACCATGGATTTAGTGTTGAGTTTTCTCAGCATCGTCCTTATATGCAGGGGGATAATTTACGCAATGTTGATTGGCGCGTATTTGGAAAAACTGAAAAATATTACATCAAACAGTATGAGGAGGAAACAAATTTACGGAGCTATATAATTCTTGACAACAGTAAATCGATGGAATACTCATCAAATAAAAACATATCCAAACTTGAATACGCTTCAACCTTGGTTGCTGCACTTTCATATATGATGATAAAACAGCAGGATGCAGTTAGCTTAACAATTTATTCCGATGAAATAAAAAAATATTTACCACCAAAATCATCTAACAGTTATTTACAGCAGATTCTAAAAGAATTAGTTACACTAAAAGCATCTTCAAAAACAAACACTTCGGATGTGTTAAATAAGGTTGCAGAAAAAATTAAAAGAAGGGGATTGGTAATTATTATTTCCGATTTTTTTGATGATGTGGATAAAACATTAAAAGCAATAAAACATTTTGCTCATCAAAAAAATGAAGTTATTATTTTTCAGATACTCGATCCAATGGAACGAAGTTTTGGTTTTGGTAAAGATGCGATATTTAAAGATTTAGAAACTGATGAAGAATTAACTTCTCAACCGTATCAGATTCAAAAAGCTTATCAACAGGCGATGAATGAATTTACAAATAAAATTAAACGAGAATGTTTAAACTCAAATTTTGATTATAACCTGTTAGACACTTCAGTTCCATTTGATAAAGCGCTGTTCAGTTATATACAAAAACGATCACGACTTCATTAAATCACTTATCTCATCAAAATACTTTTTAGATAATTCTTCAGAATAATTTTTTGATTTGGATTCTGTAATTATTCGTACAATCGGTTCAGTGTTAGATTTTCTGAAATGTACCCAATAATCATGGTAGTCAATTCTTAAACCATCTTCCGTGTTGATATTTTCTTTAGAATATTTATCAACAAGTTTATTTATTACTTCATCTGGCGAAATATTATTTAAATCAATTTTCTTCTTTGCGATAAAATATTCGGGTAAATCTTTTTTAACCTCAGAAAGTTTCTTCCCGGAATCTGCTAAGTATTGAAGAGTAAAAGCAATTCCAACCAACGCATCTCTGCCGTAATGAAGTGCTGGATAAATTACACCGCCGCTTCCTTCTCCGCCAATTACAGCGTTAACTTCTTTCATTTTCTTCACAACATTTGCTTCGCCTACTGAAGAACGAAAAGCTAAACTGCCATTTTCCCTTGCAACATCTTCCACTGCGCGAGTTGTAGAAAGATTTACAACAACATTTCCTTTGGTTTTACTTAATACAAAATCTGTAGCGAGAGTAATTGTATTTTCTTCACTGAACGGCTCACCTGTATCAGTAATCAAAACTAATCTATCAACATCAGGATCAACAACCACAGCAAAATCTGCTTTATAATCTTTTATAGCTTTCATTGTTTCTGTTAGATTTTCCGGAATCGGTTCGGGCAATCGAGGAAAAATTCCTGTTCTTTCGCAATTCATTTCAATTACTTCACAACCAAACATTCTTAAATAATCCGGAATGCAATATGCACCAGCACCGTTTACACAATCCGCTAACACTTTAAACTTTTTAGATTTTACTTTTTCTAAATCAAGAATTGGAAGTTTTAATATTGCCTCAATATGATTTTTTATTCCATCATTATATACCGTTCGTTTACCGATTTTACTCCAATCAACAAAAGAGTTATCGGTACCCAAAAATTTTTTCATTTGATTATGCTCTTCAGGGGACATAAACTGTCCTGTACTATTCAATAACTTTAAAGCATTCCATTCGTTTGGATTATGGCTCGCAGAGATAGCAATACCGCCTTGTGCATTAAGTGTTTTAACCGTGAACTGAACAGTTGGAGTTGGACAAATTCCGATATCAATAACATCTAATCCTTTAGCAAGTAAAGTTCCAGTAACAATTTGATTGACCATTTCACCAGTTATTCGAGCATCGCGACCAACAACAACTTTTCCCGTTCCAATAAAATCTGCGTAAGCATTTGTGTATTTAACAATAACATCAGGATCAAACCCAGCACCTACAATTCCGCGTATTCCCGAAATACTAACCATAAGAGTTGACATTAATTCTCCTTTAAATATCTATGATAAAAATAATCATAAAAATGTTTATCTTTATAAAAAGTTTTAACCATGAAAAAGAAACTAGAAAAAATAAATTTACTTTTAATTAATCATTATGGAATTCCTCCAAGACCAAAAAAGCTTCCATCATCATTGGATACAATAATTGGTACAATCTTATCACAAAATACAAATGATAAAAATTCGTACAAAGCATATCGAAACTTAAAAGATAATTTTAAAAATTGGGATAAGCTTGCTGAATTAAAACCCAATCAGATTGAGAAATACATTAAAGTTGCCGGACTTGGGAAGCAAAAGTCGAAAGCTATTTATGGGCTACTTCAATCTTTAAAGGGAAAAGGAAAAGCAATTTCTTTAGATTATATCAAAACTAAAACTGATGAAGAAATATTAAATGAGTTAACCTCGTATAAAGGCGTTGGAGTTAAAACAGCAAGCTGCGTTTTACTTTTTTCGCTTGGAAGAAATATTTGTCCGGTTGATACTCATGTTCATAGAACACTTAATAGAATTGGAATAGTTAAAACGAACAGTCCTGAAAAAACTTTTTATGAAATACTTAATCAAATACCGGAAGGAGTCGCTCATTCCCTTCACACAAATTTGATTAGATTGGGCAGAGAGCTATGTAAACCTGTAAAACCACACTGTTACGTTTGTCCATTGCTAAAAGTATGTGCTTATGATCAGAAATATTTTGAGGAAGATATAAAACCCAAAAAGATTGATTTTATGCTGCTTGATAATCTTTAGCACATGCAAGAAAAACTACTTTTATCTAACATCTAAATGTTTTAACTTAATAACAATTATTTACCCTCTATAACTTATTAGGAGTTTTTAAATGTCTAACAATTTGGGATTAATTGGTTACGATTTTGTTGAGTTCTATGTCGGCTCAGCAAAGATGTGGGCTTATTGGCATGCCAAAGCAATGGGCTTAGAAGTTAAAGCTTATCTTGGACCTGAAACCGGAAATCGAGATAGAGTATCATACTATTTAGAAAAAAATGATATACGGCTTGTACTTACTTCAGCAGTAAAACCATCAACTTATGATGTTGCTTCTTTTGTAGAGAGACACGGCGATGGTGTTAAGCGATGGTCAGTTCGTGTTAATGATGTAAAAAAATCTTTTGAAACATCTTTGAAGAATGGCGGAATCCCTGTTCGGTATCCAAAAAAAATTGAAGATGAATTTGGATTTATTGAAGAAGCAGCAATTAAACTTTATGATGATGCAGAAATAGTTTTTATAAATCGTGAAAGCTATAAAGGATTATTCAAACCAGGCTATGCAAAACCTATTCAGAAGATTAATATTACAAACGAAGAAACCGGATTAGAAAGTGTTGATCACATAGTTGGAAATGTTAGAACTAACGAAATGAATCTATGGGCAAATTATTTAAATAAAAGTTTGAACTTTGAAACTTTTATAGAATTTGGTGCAGGCGATATATCAACTCAATACTCAGCATTGCTTTCCAAAGTAGTGCGTTCACGCGAAGGTGCGCCGATAAAAAATCCAATTAATGAACCGTTTGATGGATTGAAAAAATCACAAATTGAAGAATACATTGATGAATATTTTGGATCCGGAATTCAGCACGTTGCTATCACAACAAAAGATATTATCACTACAATAAAAGCAATGCGTGCAAATGGAGTTGAGTTTTTAAGTACTCCGCCTGATACATATTATAAAATGTTAAAAGAAAAAGGATGGAACATTAAAGAGAATGTAGATGAATTGCAGAAGCTTGGGATCCTTTGCGACCTTGAAGGTAAGGGATATTTACTTCAGCTTTTTACAAAACCGATTGGTGATAGGCCAACTTTCTTTTATGAAATAATTCAAAGATGCGATGGAGCTGAAGGATTTGGACAGGGAAATTTTCAAGCTTTGTTTGAATCAATTGAAAGAGATCAGGCAGTAAGAGGAAATCTGGATAAAGAATAATTGAGTTCAAGCCTGCCTGCCGCAGGCAGGTTTATGTTCAAGATCAAGAATGAAAAAAATATTTAGGAGTTTGTAATGCCATTTTATGTTAAAGTAGGAAAAGTTCCTCCAAAGCGTCATACAACTTTTTATAAAGAGGATAAAAAATCTTTGTACAAAGAAGAACTTTTTAGTACTAAAGGTTTTTCAGGAATCTATTCAAACAAGTATCATCTTTATATGCCGACTGAAGTTGAAAAGATCGATGAAGTTCAAATAGATTCATCCGGTAATGATTGGAAAGATGCGCCTTTGGAATACTATCACTTCATTACTGATACAGTAAAATCACGCGGAAATATTATTACAGCACGAGATGAGTTTCTAAAAAATGAACATTGTGTTATTTCAACAGCACATCTTACTGAGGATACAAAATATTTTTACCGCAACAGCCAGATGCACGAATTATTATTTGTTCATCACGGTAAAGGAGCTCTGCTTACAGAATATGGTAAAATAGATTTTACTGAATGGGATTATTTGATCATACCCAAAGGAACAACATATCAAATTAAATTTGATGAATATAAAAAGAATAAACTTCTTATTATCGAGTCTGATACACCGTTTGATATTCCTAAACATTTCAGAAATGAATACGGACAGCTAACTGAAGAAGCACCCTACTACGAGCGTGATTTCAGAGTTCCGGAATTTACAAAACCAATTGATAAGCATGGAGATTTTAGATTGAGATTAAAAGTGCGCAATAGAATGTTTGAGTACAAACTGCCTCATCATCCATTTGATGTTGTTGGATGGGATGGATTTCTTTATCCGTATGCTTTTAATATAAAAGAGTACGCACCAAAAGTTGGTAAGATTCATTTGCCGCCGCCGATACATTTGGTATTTATAACACAGCATTTTGTAATTTGTAACTTTGTCCCACGTTTGTATGATTTTCATCCGCAGGCAATTCCGGCTCCATATTATCACTCAAATGTGGACAGCGATGAAGTTTTGTATTATGTTCATGGTGATTTTATGAGCAGAACCGGTGTGCAGGAAGGCTCAATAACATTGCATCCAATGGGAATTCCGCACGGACCACAGCCAGGTAAAACTGAAGCTTCAATCGGGAAAAAACAGACTGATGAATATGCAGTTATGCTTGATTCATTTACACCATTACGCGTTACAAGAAATGTTAAGGAAACAATGGTCAATGATTATAGCCAATCGTGGTTGGTTAAGAAATAGGGTATAAGGGAGTTAGGAAATAAGGTATAGGATTTTCGGGATAAATTTATAATATGCGATTAATTTTAATCATACTATTGAGTTGTTTTACATTTCAAGCTAATGCGCAAAAGACATTGGATGAATTGCTAAATCAATATAATACTACTCATGTACCTTACATATCTGTTCAGGAATTGGCAATGCCAAAAACCGACGCCATCATTCTCGATGCTCGTGAGCCTGAAGAATTCCAAGT
>JBDTRQ010000391.1:0-3284 GCA_039931535.1 Ignavibacteriota bacterium | reverse complement strand
CCTGCAAAGCCAAATATTAAAAGTATGACTGCAGAAATTGCAGATACTTTGTAATGTTTTTGTTCGCCAAACATTGTGTAAGAAATATGCCCGCCGTCTAATTGTCCAACGGGAATCATGTTCATTGATGTAACAAGCATCCCAAACCAGCCTGCGCATAAAAATGGATAATGATAAATCTCACTCATTGGCGGGAAAAAATTATTTGGATTAACAAATAAATATTTTAAGAATGAAAAAAGTATTGTATCACCAAAAATTAATTGCATTCCATCTTTTCCATAGTCTGGAGAAAAATAATCCGGATGAATATTAATTAAATAATCAATTGAAGGAACGTGCGTGAATCCATAAATTAAAATTGCAAGACAGATAACAAAACCTGAAAGTGGTCCGGCAATGCCAATATCAAACATTGCTTTCTTAGAATAGATCGGCGATTTTGTTCTGATTACCGCACCCATCGTACCAAAATTTATAAAATATGCAATTGGCGGAAACGGAATGTAAAACGGAAGCGTTGCACGGATTTTATGAAAACGTGCTGCAAAGTAATGACCAAACTCGTGAAAAGTTATTATTAACAAAATGCTGATTGAGTAAGGCAGCCCTTTTGCAATCAAACTAAATTCGTAAGGTGGAAGTTTTCCGGTTGTCCATTCAACTCCGGCTAAAGTTGAAGTAATAAAAGTTACAATAAATAATCCAATGTGAATTAAATAACTGTTTATTTTTTTACGCTTTTCTTTAGCAGCGGTTGTAACGTAAACTCTTGGTTCTGTTTGTGAAAATTCACTCATAAATAATATTCCTTAGTGTCTTTGAGACTTTGTGACACTGACTTTTGCCACCAAGACTCGAAGGCTCTAAGTAACACAAAGTTATAATTCAAAATTAAATCCGATGTTGGAATAGTTTTCTGTTAAATCGTACAACTGACCATGAATACTTTTGCCGGAAATGTAAGAATAATACAGACTCAAACCTTTTGATTTCCAATCTCCAAATTTTAATCCCACTGAAATGATATTGTTACCGACAAATTTATCAATTCCATTTAATCTAAAATCATAAGCAATAAATGGAGTAAAAAAATCATTTTCAATTTGAGTTACAAAGTAATCAAATCCCAATTGCAGATTTACTTTTTTAATTTCTTTTGGAATTATATGAAAAATATAAGTTAAGCCTAAGTATGCTCTTAAAGTTTCTATTCGATAGTAAGGAAACAATTCAATAAATTCTTTACTGTAAACAAACGGTTCTCTTCCATTTCGCCAAGTTTGAGTTTGAGCATCAAACTGTCCATCAACTAAATGAGTGCTGATATGACTAAGCCTAAACCTTATACCACATTCGTTATTTCCTTCCAACTGTTTTTTGTATCCTGCATTTATTCCAAAAAGATAATCAATTGTTTCTACAGGAAATTTAAAATCATCTATACTTCGTAATCGAGTAAATGTAAATAAATCTGCACCAATTGAAATCGTAGAGCTATCAGACTGATACCAGTGAATAATATCTCTTGATATTGAGATATCTAATCTTAATTTATTGTCATCAACTGCTAATAAAAATCCGGCTTTTGGTTCTAAAAAATTTGCAGCAAATGGTTGGATGTTTAATGCTGATGGAAATAATTCGTATTTAATTTGTGCATTTGAAACTGAAGTTAGATTAATTAAAAAAATAATCATTACAAATAATAATTTTGATTTCTTGTTGGTCATTTCGAAGTCCGCCGTGGCGGATTCGACTGAGAAATCTGTCACTATATGCTGTAACAGATTTCTCACCGACTGAAGGATGTGTTGCATAACTTTTAGATTGTCTTTGCGAGGAGTCTTCGACGAAGCAATCTCACAAATTATTCGATTGCTTATAAAAGATTGCTTCATCCTTATAAACCTGTCTGCCGACATGTTTATAAGGATTCGCAATGACTTAGGCAACAAATCCTGAAGTCGAGTTCGAAATGACAATTCTAATTTTACATTCTTCATTCTAAATTCTAAATTAATCAGGGTTTGATATTTGACTAAATTTCTTTTTAATTTTTTGTTTGATAAGCTTATTATAACTGTACTTAAACTTAGATGTTAAACTTGATATCGCATAAAGATTAGTTGGGAAAGCAAACGAAGGCTCAAAGTAACAATTAACAGTACAGCCCTGGCAAAAATCAAATCTGCCTTCCATCTTTATAAAATGTTTTATCTTTTCTGATTGCCGAATTTCTTTTATTGATTTGTCTATTAATATTTTGTCATTTGAAAAATGATAACACGGTAAAATAATTTCATTGTTTGGCGAGATAACAATGACACGCGAAACAGCTTTGCAGCTTGGATTTTTAATATCATTTCCACCATCACGTCTTAACTTCATAAATCCTTTGTTAAGATAAATATCCATCTTGCCATCGCAGTAATTATCAACAAAATCATTTGCTTCATCGTTTAAACCAGGATTACCAAAATAAGAGAATACTGGATTTACTAATAAAACTAAATCAAGCTTTTGAGCAATTGCGTGCATTCGCGGTAATTTTTTATAAGTATCATTTGTAACTGTAAATAAAATATCCGGAAACTCACCGAATGATTTTGCAATTTCGATACTTTTAAAAACACTTTTGTAGCAATCAACTTTTCTAATTTTGTTGTGCTCTTCTTCATCCGGTGAATCTAAAGAGAAGTGTAAAAGATTAATATTTCCCACTAACTTTTCTGCAAACTTGTGATAAAGCAATCCATTACTTGTAATACTCGTCTGCATTTTCAAATCGTGAGCAAACTTTGCCATCTCAGCAACATCTTTATGAAGCAACGGTTCGCCGCCGGTTAAATCAATAAATTTTACACCAAGCTCTGCAAGCTGGGATACATTTGATTTAAAATCATCCAAACTTGCAAACGGTGTATCTTTAAAATTTGTATGATCACCAAAATGGCAAAACTCACAATAAGCATTGCATCTGTATGTAAGATAATAATTGCAGAGAAGCAGCATTAATATTCACGACCCTTCCAAATCACTTTTCTGTTTGGTAAAACAATTAACGGAAGAAGTATTACATAAAATAAATAGTAAACTTCAAAGTGGAAGAAGTATTTTAGATTTTTTGAAATGCCAAGTTTCTGATGAACCGGGTACAAGTAGAAAAAGTCTAAAGCTACTTTAAACACAACTAAAGTTAACCATGTAGATGAGAAAAAGAAAGGTGTTAACAACACAAGCAAGTTTGCCATAAAGCCCCAAAACATTATAACAAAACCACG
>JBDTRQ010000390.1:0-3964 GCA_039931535.1 Ignavibacteriota bacterium | reverse complement strand
TAGCATTTTTATTTGCACCTCTGTATCATCCTGCAATGAAGTATGCCGTTGAAGCCAGAAAGGAACTTGGAATCAGAACTGTTTTTAATATTATTGGTCCGCTAACAAATCCCGCGTCTGTTAAGCGACAAATGATAGGCACATTTAACAATAGAACGGCGAAATTGCTTAGCGAGGCTTCAGGAAATCTTGAATATGATAAAATTAAAATAATATGCAATGCCGATAGATATGATGAAATTTTACTTGACGAGGAAACAAAAGTTTTTGAATACAATTCATTTGAGGGGCAGTGCGAATATGCTTTGACTAACAAGGATTTCAATTACCCAAAAGTTGATACAAAACATCTTCTGAGTAATAACACTAAAGAAAGTGCAAAAATGATTCTTGATTTGCTGCAAAATATTACTGCCAATGGAACATTTCATACCGTTGCGGCAAACTCGGCATTGGCTCTAAAATGTGCTGGATATTCTGAATCACTTGAGGATTGTGTTGTCGCTGCTGAGGAATCTATAAAAAGCGGTGCTGCTTTTAATAAGCTTAAAGTATTAGCAAATATTTCACATAAATAAAATGAATATTCTAAAAGAGATATTGGAAACAAAAAGAGAAGAAGTTAAATCTCTTAAAAAGAAGTACTCTGTTTTATCATTTCAAGAAATGGAATTTTTTAGCAAATCTAATCTGGGATTCAAGACTAATCTTGAAACGAGAAATCATATTTCAATTATAGCCGAAATTAAAAAGGCAAGTCCATCAAAAGGAGTTATAAAAAAAGATTTTAATCATTTAATAATTGCTGAAACCTATATGAAACATAGTGTTGATGCAATTTCTGTGTTAACTGATGAAAAATATTTTGCAGGCAAAATTGAATATCTACAGCAGATTGCATCAATCAAAACTTTACCGCTGCTTCGCAAAGATTTTATAATTGATGAATTTCAAATCTTCGAATCAAAGGCTTTTGGCGCTGATTTAATTTTGCTTATAGCAGGGGCATTAACAAAATCTCAAATAAGGGATTTTACACAAACAGCTTCTGAAATTGGACTTGAAGTCTTATTGGAAATTCACTCAGCCGATGAATTAAAGAAAATAGACTTGGATTTAAACAAACTAATAGGAATAAATAACCGTGATCTCAAAAACTTTAATGTAGATATAAACACAACTATTAATTTAAATAAACTTCTTCCATCCTCTATAAATGTAATCTCCGAAAGTGGAATAAATAGCAAAACTGATATTGATCTGCTTAAGGTAAATAAAGTTAATGGTATTCTAATGGGTGAACATTTAATGCGAAGTGAGAATCTGGATTCAGAATTAATCCTATTAAAAGAATGGTGCGCAAGTGAAGGTTAAAATTTGCGGAATAACGAACCTTGAAGATGCACTGCTTTGTGAGAAGTTGGGTGCTGATGCGCTCGGTTTTATTTTTTATGATAAAGGTAAAAGGCATATCGAACCAAATTCTGCTGCGGATATAATAAAATTACTTTCCCCTTTTACTTTAAAAGTTGGTGTATTTGTAAATGAGATTCCTGAAAACATTAATGCAATATCAAAGTTAGCGGGATTAAATATTGTACAATTGCATGGTGATGAATCACCACAACAGATAATTGAAATAAATTTACCTGCAATAAAGGCATTTAGAGTTAGTGATGATTTTGATTTCGATATTCTGAATGATTACAAGAATTGCTATTTCTTGTTCGATACTTATTCAGTATCAGAATACGGAGGAACGGGAACTATTTTTAATTGGAATATTATTCCCCAAGTTCTTAAATGCAAAATTATTTTATCCGGTGGAGTATCATCTTCAAATATTAATAGAATAGTTAAAGAAATTAACCCTTGTGCAGTAGATATATCTTCATCACTTGAAGAATATCCGGGTAAGAAAAGTGAAATAAAACTAAAAGAATTTTTTAATATCCTAAAAGGAACGAACTAACTATGCTTATATTATTAAAGTTAGATGCACCACACGACCATATTCAAAAGATAAAAGATAAAATTACTTCTTTCAATTGTACGCCACACGAAATTCCCGGCTCGTTAAAATTGGCAATCGGCATTACGGGTCCATCATCAACTCTTCAAATTGATGATTTTATCAGCATGGATTCCGTAGAAGAAGTTGTACGTGTTTCAAAGCCTTATAAACTTGTCAGTCGTGAAATGAAATCTGATAATACTGTTGTAACAGTTGGTGAGCATAAAATTGGAGGAGATAATCTAACTATTATCGCTGGACCCTGTTCTGTTGAAAGCCGCAGTCAAATATTTGACATTGCAGGTGAACTAAAAGAAATGGGGATCGTATTTCTTCGTGCGGGAGCTTACAAACCAAGATCAAGTCCTTATGCATTCCAAGGCCTAAAAGAAGAGGGTTTACAATATCTAGCGGAAGTTAAAGAAAAGTTGGGGATGAAAATCGTTACTGAAGTTAAAGATACGCAGACCCTTCCGATGATTTTAGAGATTGCAGATATATTACAAATCGGTGCACGCAATATGCAAAATTTTTCATTACTCGAAGAGGTGGGAAAAGTTGATAAACCTATTTTTCTAAAACGTGGACTAGCAGCCACTATCGAAGATCTACTAATGAGTGCTGAATATATTTTGTCAAAAGGCAATTACAATGTAATACTTTGTGAGCGAGGAATTAGAACTTTTGAAACTCATACTCGTAATACATTAGATTTAAATGCGATACCGGTTATTAAAAAACATTCTCATCTTCCCATTTTTGTTGATCCATCCCACGGAATAGGAATATGGGATAAGGTAAAACCCATGGCTCTGGCGGGTGTTGCAAGCGGTGCTGATGGATTAATGATTGAAGTTCATAATCATCCTGAATCTGCTTTATCAGATGGTTATCAATCTTTAACTCCAAAAAACTTTAAATCACTATTAGATAAATTAAAACAATTAGCTCCAATTGTTGACAAGAATTTAGATTTATGATAACACAAAAAATTTATAATCAACCAGACTCAAACGGTAAGTTTGGAAAGTACGGTGGTAAGTACGTCCCCGAAACGCTAATCACTCCCCTTTTAGAGTTAGAAGCAGCTTATACCTCTATTAAAACAGATCCTGATTTCAATTCCCAGTTAGCTAAACTAAACATAGGTTACACAGGCAGACCAACCCCGCTTACTTATGCTGAAAGACTAACAGAGCATTTCGGTCAGGCTAAAATTTATTTTAAGCGTGAGGACCTATGTCATACGGGTGCCCATAAAATAAATAATGTACTCGGTCAAATTCTTCTGGCCAAAAAAATTGGTAAAAAAAGAATCATCGCCGAAACAGGTGCTGGTCAACACGGAGTTGCTACGGCTACAGCTTGCGCCAAGTTCGGATTAAAGTGTATTGTTTATATGGGTGAAACTGATATAGAACGACAAAAACCAAATGTCTTTAGAATGAAATTACTTGGTGCTGAAATAATTCCGGTTACTTCAGGCAGCAAAACTTTAAAGGATGCAACAAACGAAGCTATTCGCGATTGGGTTACAAATGTGGAAAACACACATTACATAATCGGCTCAGTGGTTGGTCCACATCCTTATCCAATGATTGTCCGGGATTTTCAATCAATAATTGGTAGAGAGACGAGAGAGCAAATTATTTCGGCAGAAAATAAATTGCCAAATTATCTTCTTGCTTGTGTGGGAGGCGGCAGCAATGCAATTGGCTTCTTCTATCCATTTATGGATGATGAAGTTACAAAAATTGGAATTGAAGCTGCTGGCTATGGATTGAATACTGAAAAGCATTGCGCAACCCTCACATTAGGCCGTGAAGGAGTTTTTCAGGGTATGAAGACCTATCTTTTGCAGGATAACGATGGACAAATAAACGAGGTACATTCTATTTCTGCAGGATTAGATTATCCTGGGGTTGGACCTGAACACAGTTATCTTAAGGA
>JBDTRQ010000389.1:0-4018 GCA_039931535.1 Ignavibacteriota bacterium | reverse complement strand
ATCTAAAAAATGTCTCACTAAATGATAACAGCAATTTAAAGTTTGCCGGTTTGTATAATTTAAGATTAAAACTTTCACAGCACGCAGCGTTGGTTAGAATTCCCGAATATCTTTACACTATTGAAAGCACTGAAGAAGTGGGCGGCGAGGATAAACATTTTAGTTATGTTGATCCCAAAAACAGGGATGTACAAATTGAAATGGAAAAAGTTGTTACGCAGCATTTGATAGATATTGGAGCTTACGTTCATCCACCATTTAAGGAAATTGATTTATCCCATACAAAAGATTTTGAGTGCGAAGCATCTGTAATAATTCCGGTTAGAAATCGTGTTAAAACTATTGGCGATGCTATCGAATCAGTTCTAATACAAAAAACAAATTTCAAGTTCAATTTAATTGTTATCGATAATCACTCAAACGATGGAACAACTGATGCAGTATCTTCATTCGCTAAAAAAGATGTAAGACTTATTCACTATATACCGGAACGCAACGATCTTGGAATTGGCGGCTGCTGGAATGCGGGGGTTCATCATCCAAAATGCGGAAGGTTTGCTGTGCAGTTAGACAGCGATGATATTTATAAAGATGAAAACACACTTCAATCAATAGTAGATTTATTCCATAAAGAAAAATGTGCTATGGTAATAGGTTCATATCAAATAACAGATTTTAATCTTAAAGAGTTACCACCGGGATTAATAGATCATAAAGAATGGACAAATGATAACGGACCGAACAACGCACTACGAATAAACGGACTTGGCGCGCCGCGTGCATTTTACACACCAGTTTTGCGTGATATAAAAATTCCCAACGTAAGTTATGGTGAAGATTATTCTGCAGGATTGGCAATAAGCAGACTGTACAAAATCGGAAGACTATATCATTCAGTTTATATGTGCCGCAGGTGGGAAGGTAACTCGGATGCACAATTAGATATAGTAAGAACCAATGCAAACAATGTTTATAAAGATAGAGTACGAACATTTGAACTGCTTGCTCGTAAAAGACTAAACTCTGAAGTTGAATGATTAAGAAAATATATTAAACATTCAGACAATAAAAACAATTGACTTTAGAAACTAATTTATTTACTTTTTGTACGGAAATTTAATCAATTTTAATTTTGTTCTGATTAATAATTGTCTGAGAAAAAAGAATATTAAATATATTCTTTATCAGAACTACTCCCCAGATATTTGAGACTTAAAATTAGGAGTAATATTCTATGAGAAAATTGCTACTTCTTGGCATACTCGCACTAAATATTTTTTCAATTCAAACCTTTGCACAGGTTGGCAAAATTAGCGGCATTATAAAAGATGCCTCAACTAATGAAGCCCTAATAGGTGCAAACGTACTCATCCAAGGCACAACAATCGGTGCCGCAACAAATGTTGATGGATATTATGTAATACTCAATCTTTCTCCAGGTACTTATAATCTTAGAGCTTCTATGGTTGGATATACACCTGGCGTTTATAAAGACGTAAGAGTAAGTATAGATCAAACCACAGAAGTTAATTATGATCTATCTTCAAATGCTTTTCAAACTGAGGAAGTTGTAGTCATCGCTACAACTCCAATTGTTCAGAAAGACGTTTCTTCAAGCCGCGTAAACTTAAATGTGGATGAAATAGAAAACCTTCCTGTATCCAGTATCAGCGGAGTAATTGGTTTACAAGCTGGAGTAAGAAGTGGATTGGAAATAAGAGGCGGTGCAGCAAATCAAACTGCATTTTTAGTTAATGGTGTAACTTTAAGAGATGAAAGAGATAACTCGCCCTTTACCGGAATTAGTTATTCTGCAATTGATGAAATTCAAATTCAAACCGGCGGATTTAATGCTGAATATGGAAACGTTAGATCGGGCTTAATAAATGTAGTTACAAAAGAAGGCTCAAGAGATAAATACACTTTTAGCTTAATCAGCCGTTATAAAGCTGCATCTCAAAAACATTTTGGGATGTCTGCCAATGATCCAAACTCATATTGGATCCGTCCTTTTGTTGATGGACAAGTTGCCTGGTTTGGTACCGAAGCACTTGATCCAACAACAGGTTTACCTGTTTGGGATACTCATACACAAAATCAATATCCACAATTTGATGGATGGGTAGCCGTAGCAGAAAAAACTTTGCTTGATGATGACCCTACTAATGATCTTACCCCAGAACAAGCTCAGCAAATCTTTTTATGGCAGCATAGAAGAATTACTGATATACAAAATCCTGATTACGAAGTTGATGGAAGTTTTGGAGGACCTGTACCTTTTGGACAGGCTTTAGGTAATCTAAGATTTTTTGCTTCATACAGACAAACTGCAAGTATGTACGTCATTCCTCTTTCAACCGATGGAGTTAATGATTGGGTTGGACAATTAAAAGTAACATCTGATTTGGGAGAAGGAAAGAAGTTGATGTTGCAAGGTCTGTTAAGTCAAGTAAAAGGTACAAATGATAATAATGCCGGTGTTGCTGGAATTTTTAGATCTCCAGAAAGCATTGGCGCTGTTATGAACAGAGTAAATTATATTGATGCAAGAATATTTGCCCCTGATTATTGGGCACCAAGTACAATTGATTATATGTCGTTTGGAGGTAAATTTACCAATGTAATTAATCCTACAACACTTTATGAAGTTACTCTTAGTTCATTTACATCTGAATACAGCACTAATCCTGGAAGAGCGAGAGATACATCTAGAATCTATGACATAGCAGGAGTAATGTTGGATGAAGCTCCTTTTGGTTATGCTGATTTTCCTTCAACCGGTATTAATGGTTTAAGAATGGGTGTTGGTTTTAGTAATTCCAGAGATAGCAGTGTTGTCAGTGTTTATTCTGCCAAAGTTGATTTTCAAAGTCAGATTGATAATATTAATAATGTTAAAGCTGGTGTTGAATTAAATTATACTGATAATATTGTTAATTATGGTTCAGTTGATAAATTTTTACCAAGCGGACGTTCTAGATCAACCTGGAGTAACTTTCCTATCAGAGGAGCTTTATATTTACAAGATAAATTAGAATTTGAAGGAATGGTTGCAAATGTGGGTGTTAGATTTGATTATTCTGATCCACAGGGAGAGTGGTATGAATACGATCCCTACAATAAAGCATTTGCTTCAGAAAATTCACTTGGATTGGATACTCTTCTTAAAAAAGTAACAGTTGATAAACAGCTTGATATTAGTCCTAGAGTAGGAATCTCTTTTCCAATCAGTATAGATAGTAAACTTTATTTTAACTACGGTCATTTTAGACAAATGCCTACACCAGAAAATCTTTTCTTGTTAAGAAGATTTTCTGACAATAATGCTGTAACCAGAATCGCAAATCCAAATAATCCATTACCTAAAACAGTAGCCTATGAATTAGGTTATGAGCAGAATCTTTTTGATGAGTTTTTGGTAAGAGTTGCAGGTTATTATAAAGATGTTTCGTTACAATCCAGATTAGTAACGTATATAAGTAGAGACAATAAGGTAAGTTATTCAAGAACAGAACCAAATAATTATCAGGACGTTAGAGGATTTGAATTAACGCTTACAAAAAACAGAGGTGACTGGGTTCAAGGATTTATAAACTATACTTACGATGTTAGAAGTGCGGGTAATTTTGGATTTGGAACTTATTATCAAAGTTCTTCCTTACAAAGAAATTATGAGACTACTACAACTTCTGTTTATCAGGAAAAACCAATTCCACGTCCTTTTGCAAACGCTAATATTGATCTCTTCACTCCATCCAATTTTGGACCACAAGCCGGTAGTATTTCTTTATTGGGTGATTGGCGAGCAAGCTTTGTAACTTCTTGGACTTCAGGTTATTTCTTTTCATGGGCTGGCGGCGGCAGTATCCCGGGAGTTGAAAATAATGTTCAGTGGAACGATTACTGGAATGTTGATTTAAGGGTTAGTAAAACATTTAAATTTATGGGAGTAAATCTTCAGGTTTTTGCTGATATAAATAACTTGTTTGACTATAAATATATGACCACGTATGGATTT
>JBDTRQ010000388.1:0-1903 GCA_039931535.1 Ignavibacteriota bacterium | reverse complement strand
AATATCCAGATAAAAACTAAAATGCCAACCAGAACAGTAAGCCCAACTCTTATTTCAGTTTTTCGTTCATTCTTCATAATAATCCTTAGGCACTTATAAAATTTGATTTAAAATTTACAACACAAAAATACTAATTATCATTGGCAGTTTTTAACTTTTCTAAAATAACTTTTTTAATCCTTTTATTCTGAACTTCATTAACCACAAACTTAACATCGTTCTCTATAAAAGAATATTTTTCTTTTGGGATACTGCCGGCTTTGTTAAGGATATATCCGCCCAGTGTATCGTAATCATCATCTTCAACTAAAATATTTACACCGAGTATTTCATTAATTTCATCAAGTTTTGTTTTACCGAGTGCAACATATTTGTTATCATCTATTTTTATTATTTGATTTTCTTCTTTGTCAAATTCATCCCAAATATCTCCAACAACTTCTTCAATAATATCTTCCAAAGATATTAAACCAGCAGTTCCGCCGTATTCATCAACCACAATTGCAAGATGCACTTTCTTTTCCTGAAATTCTTTTAGAAGATCATTTATTAATTTTGTTTCGGGAATAAACAAAGTTCTTTTGATTAATGATTCGAGTGAAAAATTTTTGATTAACTCGGGTGATTTTATAAATACAAGTAAATCCTTTGCAAACACAATTCCAATAATTTCATCAATATTATCTTTATAAACAGGGATTCTGCTGTGCCCGGATTCTCTAATAACATTTACAATTTTTTCATAATTATCTTTTACGGATACAGCCTTAATATCAACTCTGGGTGTCATCACTTCACTTACATTTAATCCTGCAAAAGAAACTAAACTACTTATTAACGAATGTTCATCATCCTCAATAGTACCTTTTTCTTTTCCAATGTTTGCAAGATCAATCAGTTCTTCTTTTGTAAGTGCAGATTTACTTTTGTCAAAACTTAGTTTGGAGGCTGTAATTCGAATTAATTCGGCTATTGTTTCAGCAACAGGATAAATAACAATGCTGCAAATGTTTAACGGTATGGCAATTATTTTTGCAAATTTAAATGGATTTTTTGATGCAATTACTTTTGGAAATAATTCGCCAAATAATAGTATAAATATTGTGATCACTATTATTTGGATGGGAAGAATGATATCTAAAGACAATTTAAAATAATTTGAAAAATCAATAGCAAGCGAAACTGCAACAATAGAAACTGCAACATTAACAAGGGTGTTACCGATCAAAATTGTAACAAGTAATCGTCTGGGAAAATTGATGAGATTGGTTAAATAACGATATATAATTCCGGATTTATTTAAACCGGTTTCAAGATATTTTCGATCCAAAGAAAACAAAGCTACTTCTGAGCCTGAAAAAAAAGCTGAGCCCAGAAGTAGAAAAAAAATCACTACAAGTTTAACAGGCCAATCGAAATCCAAATATTAGTAAATCCTATCTTAAAAAATTAAAACGGAAGATCATCATTAGAATCAACCTGAGGAGTTTCATTTACGGTCCCGTTTTCAGAAGAAGTATTTTCTGTGTAGTTACTTCCGCCCTCTCCAGAACTATCTAATGGAATTATCCTTTCAGAAACTACATCAGTTGAATATCTTTTGATGCCCTCTTTATCAGTGTAATCACGTTTTGTTAATCTTCCTTCAACATAAACCTTACGACCCTTTTTTAAATTTTCTTTCATATAGTCTGACATATTAAAAACAGTTACGTTATGCCAAGTGGTTTCATTAACCCAGTTACCGTCCTTGCCTTTGTAGCCGTTTGTAGTAGCCATAGAAAAATTTGAAATAGAAACGTTAGCGGTAGTAAAACGGGTTTCAACATCTCGACCCAAATTACCAATAAGCATTATTTTATTTAATGAAAAAGCCATAGCAGCCTCCAAATTTATTGATGAA
>JBDTRQ010000387.1:0-12498 GCA_039931535.1 Ignavibacteriota bacterium | reverse complement strand
TATTCAGCAGGTCTGGTGTAATAAGGTGCTTCCACAACTTCACCATCCTGAAAAGAATCATCAAGAGCCGCTTCACTATCATTAAGAACACCGGGAATCAATCTTACAACTGCATCAGCAATAATAAGAGCCGGAAGCTCTCCGCCCGTTAAAACATAATTGCCAATCGAAATTTCATCAGTTGCAAAATACTCTCTAACTCTGTCATCAATCTCTTTATAGTGTCCGGCGATAATCAAAATATTATTTGCAAGTGAAAGCCTGTTAGCATATTTCTGATCAAACAATTTACCTTTTGGTGTAGTAAAAATTATATGATCAAAATTACTTTCGCTTTTTAACTTATCAATACATTCAAAGAACGGTTCCGGTTTAAGAATCATTCCAGCGCCGCCGCCAAACGGCTTATCATCAATTTGTTTGTGTTTATTAAAAGCATAATCACGAAGATTATGGATTTTAATTTCAACTTTTTTTTTATCCTGAGCTCTTTTTAGAATACTTGTATTAAGCGGGCTGGAAAGTAATTCCGGCACCGCAGAAATAATATCAATCTTCATTATCATCAATTCCAAAATCAGAATTTAAAATCAAAATATTATTTTCAGGATCAATTTTTTCAAAAATAGAATGAACAAATGGAATAAGAATTTTATTTCCATCTTCCCTAATAATTTCAATTACAGGATTTGCAGGAGTTTCAAAATAATCGATTACTGAACCCAATAAATCCGTTCCTTTAAACAATCTACACCCAACTAAATTATGAGTAGTAATTTCACTGCTTTTAACTTTTTCCAGATCGCTCATCAAAACAAAAATGTTTCTGCCAATAAAAAGAGATGAGTCTCTTTCATCATCAAAAGTTTTGAACTTAAAAAAAATAGAATTTTTTATAACTACTACTTCTTCAAGTTCTACTTTTTTTTTCTGATACCAAAAATCCAGATACAAAAATTTAATTGAATCCTGATTTACATAAAAACCCGGAACCAATTGAACTTTAACAAATCCGTCTTTACCGGCAGAAAGAATTTTTGCTATAAGATAAAATTCATTCAATTAAAAATTTGAACGATTAATCTTCAATCTCAAGAATTGCTCTCTTGCCTTCTTTAGCAGAAACAGCAGTTAAAAGTGTACGCATCGCCTGAGCAGTTTTGCCCTGTTTGCCAATCACTTTGCCAATATCATCAGCTTGTACTTTTAAAGATAAAACTACCTTTTTTTCTTCGGTCAGTTTTTCTTCAACTACAACGGCATCAGGATTATCAACAAGTTGTTTTGCAATGTACTCAATGAACTCTTTCATAATAGAAGCCTCCTAAAATGAACCCGGGTGAATAAGTAGTTATGTACAGCCTAATAAAATTATTTTTATTAAGAGTCTAATTCAGAAGCGGAACCCGTAACTTCTGATGTACCTCCGTTCCATAATTAAAAATGCAAAAACTATTAAGCAGGCTGCTCTGTTTTAGCTTCCTGTGTATCAGCTTTTTTCTTTTTCTTTACAGATTTTTTCTGCAAAGATGCTTCCTTAGATGCTTGCCAGCTTTTTAAAAGTGCTTCAGCTTTTTCCTGTGGAAGTTTGCGTTTTACAATATCTCTTTTAAGGTTTATACCTGTTTGATTGAACAAACTTTTTACTGTGTCAGTTGGCTGTGCGCCATGATCCAGCCAGTAATTTATTCTGTCTTCTTTCAAATTTATTGTATGTGGATTTGTAAGCGGATTGTAGATACCAACTGCCTCAAGAAATTTTCCGTCTCTTGGTGAGCGTGCATCTGCCGCAACAACTTTGTAAATGGGTTGTTTCTTTTTTCCCATTCTTCTCAATCTTAACTTTACTGCCAAATTATTATCCTCCGGATATTCTCTCTATGATCAATTAAATTTAAAATTACGCATTGAATTTGGTAATCCTTTTTTAGAAAAACTACTCATCATTCTTTGCATTTCACTAAACTGTTTAACTAAGCGGTTAACATCTTGTATTGATGTGCCGCTGCCTCTTGCAATTCTTTTACGGCGATTGCCGTTTAAAACCTTTGGTGTACTTCTTTCTTCTTTCGTCATTGAATTAATAATCGCTTCAACTTTTACTAAAGCATTATCATCAATTGGCGCATTTTTTATCTTTGCACCAAGCCCCGGAATCATTCCCAACAAAGAAGATAAAGAACCCATTTTCTTGATGACTTTAATTTGCTTAAGAAAATCATCAAAATCAAATTTATTTTTTCTTAATTTTTCTTCTAATTCTTCAGTCTCAAAGTCCTCAAACGATGCTTGAGCCTTTTCTACAAGGGATATTATATCACCTTTGCCTAAAATTCTGGAGGCTAAACGATCCGGATAAAAAATTTCCAAATTCTCTAATTTCTCACCATTGCTTATAAACTTAATCGGTTTACCAACAACAGATCGAATTGAAAGTGCCGCACCGCCTCTGGAATCACCATCCAACTTAGTAAGAACAATTCCATCAAAGTTTACTGTATCATTAAAAGCTTTAGCAGAATTTACCGCATCCTGCCCTGTCATCGAATCAACAACAAATAAATTCTCATTAGGATTGACGATACTTTTAATATCTGCAACCTCCTGCATCATCTGTTCATCAACATGAAGCCTGCCTGCAGTATCAAATATTATAGTGTTATAGTTTTTTTCTTTCGCATAGATTAAAGAATCAGTTGCAACTTTGGGTGCATCTTTTTCTTCAATCGAAAAAACTTCTACATCAATCTGTTTCCCCAATAATTTCAATTGCTCGATAGCAGCAGGTCTGTAAATATCTGCCGCAACTAATAAAACTTTTCTTTTTTGTTCAGTTAATTTTTTTGCAAGTTTGCCGCAAAAAGTAGTTTTACCGGAACCTTGTAAACCAACAACCAAAACAGTTGTAATACCTGATGGATTAAGCTGCAATTCCTGATGACCACCGCCAAGCAGTTCAGTTAATTCATCATAAATAATTTTAGTAATTAATTGCCCTGGTGAAATTGAGGCAATTACTTCTTTGCCAAGCGCCTTAACTTTAACATTTTCAATAAAATCTTTTGCAACTTTATAATTTACATCGGCATCAAGCAAAACTCTTCTGATTTCACGAAGAGTATCTGAAATATTACTTTCAGTTAATTTTCCTTGTCCGGTAACTTTTTTAAGTGCGGATTCTAATTTTAGAGATAATTCTTCAAACATAATTTCAAAAGATCAACATTACTAATCTGCCTAAGCTTCGTTCAAAGCATTTGCACCGGATACAATTTCAAGTATCTCTGTTGTAATTGCGGCTTGTCGTTTACTATTGTAAGTAAGGCTTAAAGTTCTAATTAATTCTTTAGCATTTGTAGTTGCATTATCCATCGCTGTCATACGCGCAGCAAACTCAGAAGCGTTTGATTCCAATAAAACTCTCCACATTTGTCCTTTAAGATGTTTGGGAATCAAATAATTGAATATTGCTTTTTGATCCGGCTCATAAATATAATATGCAGATTCATGCTTTTGATTTTCTTTTTCATCACTTGATTTAATTGGTAAAAACTGTTCAACAACAATTTTTTGCTGGATGATAGATTTAAATTCATTGAAGATAAGAATTACTTTATCAATACTTCCATCAAGATATTTTGGAATTATTTCATCAACTAAATTTTGCGCTGTGGTATAATCTATTTGAGAAAATATCCCCGGATATTTTGCAGAGATGTTATAATTTCTTCTGCCAAAATAATCTGTACCCTTTTTACCCAGACAGTAAAGCTGATACGACAATCCCTTTTGGTTGATATTTTCTTC
The DNA here is from genome assembly GCA_039931535.1 of Ignavibacteriota bacterium. GTDB lineage: Bacteria > Bacteroidota > Ignavibacteria > Ignavibacteriales > Ignavibacteriaceae > IGN3. Next base: position 8,691 of record JBDTRQ010000387.1, on the reverse strand, counting down.
AATATAGTTTACTGCTTCTTTAATAATACTAGTATTAAAAGCGCCGCAAAGTCCCCGATCAGCAGTAACAACAACTATTGCAACATTCTTTATTTCTCTATCGGCAAATAAGGGATTGGATTGCTTATCTTCCTCATTTACAAGATGCGAAAGCAGAACAGATATTTTTTTTACATAAGGACGAGCATTTAAAATAGCTTCTGTAGCACGGCGCAACTTTGCCGTAGCAACCATCTTCATTGCTTTGGTTATTTGCTGAGTGCTTTTTACACCCTTTATGCGAAGTTTAATATCTCTTAACGTTGCCATTTATCTTATAAAATAATTTCTATTTAAATGTTGATAGAAATTCTTGTCCAGCTTTTTTAATCAACTCTTCAGTTTCTTTAGATATATCTTTGTCTTGTTTAATCGAACCAAATATTGATCTATATTTTACCTCAATAAACTCTAACACTTCTTTTTCAAATCTCTTAACATCTTTAACCGCAACTGAATCCAAATAACCTTTTGTACCATAATAAAGGCTTACTACTTGTTTCTCAATCGGTACCGGAGCATACTGTCCTTGTTTTAGCAGTTCAACCAATCTTGCGCCTTTAGCCAGAGTTGCTTGTGTAGATTTATCAAGATCAGAACCAAATTTTGCAAATGCTTCCAACTCGCGATAAGAGGCAAGATCAAGTTTCAAACTTCCTGCAACTTTTTTCATAGCTTTAATCTGAGCATTACCACCAACTCTTGATACAGAAATACCTACGTTTATAGCAGGTCTTACACCCGCATTAAACAAATTTGATTCAAGATAAATTTGTCCATCCGTAATAGAAATTACGTTTGTTGGGATGTAAGCAGAAACATCGCCTTGTTGTGTTTCAATTATTGGAAGCGCAGTTAAACTTCCGCCGCCTTCAGCATCGCTAAGTTTGGAAGCTCGCTCAAGTAATCTTGAGTGAAGATAAAACACGTCGCCTGGATAAGCTTCGCGTCCCGGTGGTCTTCTTAAAAGTAATGATAACTCTCTGTAAGCTTGAGCTTGTTTTGAAAGATCATCATAAATACAAAGAGCATGTTTTCCGTTATCTCTAAAATATTCTCCTACGGTTGCACCTGAATATGGTGCAATAAACTGAAGAGGAGCAGGATCAGATGCACCTGCACAAATAACTGTGGTGTATTCCATCGCACCATTTTCTTGCAGCTTTGCAACTACTTGCGCAACTGTTGATTCTTTTTGTCCCACCGCAACATAAACGCAATAAACCGGATTGATACCAAGAGCTTTGGCTTCTTCAGTATGAGTATGTTTTTGATTAATGATTGCATCAATTGCAACTGCAGTTTTACCAGTTTGTCTATCGCCAATAATTAATTCTCTTTGCCCACGTCCAATAGGAATCATAGCATCAACAGCAATTATACCTGTTTGAAGCGGTTCTTTTACAGGCTGTCTTTGAACAACACCAAGTGCTTTTCTTTCAATTGGTAAAAATTGTGTCGTGTTTATTGGACCTTTTCCATCCATTGGAACGCCAAGCGGAGTTATTACACGACCAAGCATTGCATCGCCAACAGGCAATGATGCTACACGTTTTGTACGCTTAACAGTGTCACCTTCTTTAACTAATGTTGTATCGCCAAAAAGTACGCAGCCAACGCTGTCTTCTTCAAGGTTTAACACCATTCCAAAAACATCATTTGGAAATTCAACTAATTCACTTGCCATAACATGTGATAGCCCATAAACACGTGCAATACCATCACCAACTTGCAGTACGGTTCCAACATCATAAATATCAACTTCGCTTTCAAAACCGGAAAGTTGTTTTCTCAGTATCGCAGATATTTCATCAGGTCTAACTTCCGCCATTTGTAATTTCCTTTATTAAATTCCTTTAGAATTAATTTAATGTAATGCTGCCTTGCAATAATTGTTTTTTTAATAATCCAAGTTGATGAGCAACTGAAGCATTGTAAACTGTATCTCCAACTTTGGCTACAAATCCGCCAATAATATTCTGATCAATTTTAAAAGTTAAGCGTGCTTTCTTTTTAAGATGAGATTCAAATCTTTCTTGTAACTGCAACTTCTGTTCATCCGAAAAACTAAATGCCGTAATAACATCAACCTTAACAAAACCGGTATATTCATCTTTTAGAGATTCAAATTTATCTAAGATTTCTGGTAAGATTTCTTCTCTTCCTTTATTGATAGTAAACTCTAAAAAACTAATCGAGTCTTCACTAATCAACTTTCCAAAAATTTCAGTTAGAATCGATTTCTTAGTTTCAGCCTTGATTACCGGGCTTTTGATAGCTCTTAGTAATTCATCGCTTTTGAGCAAAGTATTTTGAACTAAATCAAAATCCTTAGCAACTTTAGCAAGAATGTTTTTCTCGATTGAAGTATCAAGAAAAGATTGAGCATATCTATTTGCAACTTTAGATAAAACCATAATTAATTTTTAGATATATCGCTAATGTATTTATCAACAAGTCTTTTATTCTTTTCTGCATCAAGATTTTCTTTCAAAATCTTTTCAGCAGCTTTAACAGAGATTTCTGCAACTTGATTTTTCAATTCATCAAAAGCCGCATTTTTCTTTCTATCAATTTCAGCAGTTGCTTCGCTAATAAGTTTTTGAGCTTGCTCTTTGCTATCTTTTATCATCTGTTCTTTTAAACCTTCGGCAAAAACTCTGCTTTGCTCAATAATCTTTTTAGATTCTTCTTCAGCCTTTACTAAGCTATTTTGATTTTGCGCTAAAATTTGTTTAGCCTCATCTTTAGCTTTTTCTGCTTGCTCAAGTGAATCTTTAATAGCATCTTCTCTTTGCTTCAGTGCAGAGAGAATCGGTTTCCAAGCAAATTTTGCAAGAAGTAGCATCAGAATTATAAAAGTTAAAGTGGTCCAAAAAGCTAATCCAACATTAACGGATAGCAATCCGCCTTCACTTCCAGCTTCTGATTCAGATACAACTAAAGCAATAACAGCAAATAATGTACTTGCAATCATAATCTAATTGTTAAATTAATTTGTAATGATTGGAGCGATTAAAATTTCACTCCACTTAATTAATTATTTACCAGCTAAGATAAAGCAGATAACTAATGCAAACAGAGCAATACCTTCAATTAACGCAGCAGCGATAATCATAGAAGTTCTAATTGCACCGGCAGCTTCTGGTTGTCTTCCGCTTGCATCCATTGCAGCAGCAGCTAATTTACCAATTCCTAAACCACCACCGATAATTGTTAATCCGGCACCTAATCCGGCAGCTAAATATGCAAAGTCCATTAACGTTCTCCTTTAATTAGATTTTATATTATATATTATTTTTAATGATCTTGATGAACAGCCATTCCTATAAATAATGCAGAAAGCATTGTAAAAATATAAGCTTGTAAAATTGCTACTAAAATTTCTAACGAGTAAATAAATAAAGCCATTGGAATTGCTAAACCTGCCCAGGCAACACTTTGCATTACGAAAATCAAACTTATTAATGCGTAAATTACAATGTGTCCTGCTGTCATATTTGCAAAAAGACGAACAGCTAATGCAAATGGTTTTGCCAGTAACCCTAAAAGTTCCACCACAACCATAATTGGCAATAAAAAGACAGGAACACCGTGTGGAATCAATCCTTTCCAATATCCAAAAACGCCATTGCTCCTCATTCCACCAAACTGGATAAAAACAAAAGTAAAAATAGCCATTGTTGCAGTTACAGCAATGTTACTTGTAAATGTGGCTGAAAAAGGAATTAATCCTAAAAAATTTCCAAAAAGAATAAAGAAAAATGCAGTTAAAAGATAAGATAAATATTTTTCGTAACCTTTACCGATGGAAGGTATTGCAATTTCATCCCGAACAAAAACTATTAAGACTTCCCAAAAATTTGTAGAACCTTTTGGAACTAGCGATTTTTTATATGCTCTGGCAACTCTTGTCATCACGAAAAATAAAAGAGCAGCTCCAATCCACATAAAAAGCACATGTTTGGTTATCGATAAATCTAAACCAAAAAGTGTAAATTGTGGAAGTGGAATCGTGCCAAATGGCGAAAAATCGAGATATTTTCCGTCCATTACATGATGGAGAATCCAATCACTGTTGGAGGCAGTTTTGGTATTTTTGAGGCTATCAACAATAACTTGTGCTGAAGTAGAATCAATCATTGCTTAGTCTTGATTATCAAATTCTTTTTTAGAGTTAGTATAAAAATCTCTACTATGAGATAGTAGAAATAGAAAATAAAGGTTGTAAAGATAAAAGAATTGAGACTAACAAACAAGAATTTAAGGGAAAAGAGGATTAAGCCGAGCATAATGAAAAGGCGTAATATAAGCCCTCCAAACACAACTATTAGAAAGATAATTTCAGTTTTTTCAAATCCAAATCGAATAGCCAGAACACCAAGAAGTAAATTGATTGTCGGAAATAAAAATCCATAAAAAAGATTGAAAAAAATATTTGAATCAATTTTTTGGAAAAAGTAAACTAAAATAATCGACACGAGAAAAAGAAACGGAAATATTCCGAAAATGATGAAAATCTTATTTTTTTTCATCATTGATCTTACTTTTTCTCTCAAGTTCGTTAACAGTTCTAATCAAATTGTATATCCCAATGGCAATTCCAACTAATCCAAAAACCAAGGTTAAGATGTAATTAAGACTAAATTTTTTATCAAGCCAACTGCCTAAAAGCACCATTATAACAACAGTAGCCGCAAGTTGAAGTCCTAATCCAAGATAAGGGCCAACATCACGCAAAGATTTGGCAATCCCGGAATCTGATTCCGGTTTTAGTGCCATATCATTCCCCTTTATTTACAGGTTTAAAGTTGGATTGAGAACCCATTGCGCTCTTGCCTTCAAAAATAGCACCTGCTTCAACAACAAGTATTTTAGTAAGCAGATCACCTTTTAAAACTGCTTTTGATTCCAGAACAAGTTTTTCCTTTGCATTCACGGTTCCTTCAACTTTTCCGCCGATGGAAACAGTTTCACCGGTTAGCTGACCTTGAATGCTGCCCTGTTCACCAACAGTTAAGTTACCTTGTGTTGTGATATCGCCTTTAACAACGCCATCTACACGAATGTTGCTGTTGCTTGTAACTTTACCTTCGATAACAACACCGCTGCTAATAATTGTTACGTCTTCCATAGAACTCCCGTTTGATTTAGTTTTCAAGATAATCTCCTAAAATTTAATTAACACTTTAGTCGGATCGATTGGTTTACCATCTTTCCAAATTTCAAAATGAAGATGCGGACCCGTTGATTCAGTTCCCGAATTTCCGCTCAATGCAATCAGTTCACCCTGTCTAACAAAGTCGCCATCCTTTTTTAGTAGAGATGAACAGTGCAGGTATTTGGTAATATAGTTTTCCGGATGATTTATAATAATTGTATATCCAAAATTAGTTGTATAATCAGCAAAAACCACATAACCACCGGATGATGCAAAGATAGGGCTATTTTCTTTCATAGAATAGTCATTGCCGTTGTGCCCTTGTTCGGGATTGAAATTTCTGCTTATAAATCCTTCAGCAGGTTCGATAAAAGATATTTCTCTGTTTTGAGTATCGGTAAGTTTAGAAATAAAATTAACAAATACACTAAAAACATTTCCATCAAGAGGAATCTTTGCAACGACAGTATCCTTTTGCGGAAGTCTTTCTTTTAATAAAGTTGAATCGCCTAACATAATTGCAAACTTCAATCGCTCGTTAACAGATTTTAATGATTCAATTTCGTTGGCAAGAAAAACCACTTTGTTATTTAGTACTTCAACTTTCTTTTTATCCGACTCAGTTAATCTTAAAGAGTATGGAAAAAGTATTTCACTCAGCGGAGTAAAACTTATTATGTAAAATCCCAACAAAAAAACTACAACACTGTAAACTGATATGTATGTCATCAATTTTAATGATGATATTTTTATAGATTTCGGCGTATTAGATGTTTCTTCAGGAACAACGATAATTGAGAAATTTTTTATTCTTTTTAGTTTCAATTTATACTTCTTACTTTTGATATATAATCTAACCTAGCTTTTTCATTAATTCCACAAATTTAATTTTACCCTCTCGTACTAAAACCGGTTCATTTTTGCTTAAATCGATAAGTGTGGAAGCTTCAAAAAAAGATTTTTTATCTGAATAAAAAATTCCATCAACTTCTTTTGCAAACTCTTGTATGATTAGTGAAGAATCATTCATAGGTTCATTTCCGGTGCGATTTACACTTGTGGAAATGAGAGGCATGTTAATTTCACTAACTAATTTATTACAAAATCTATGATTTGGAACTCTAAAAGCTCCCGTTTCTGATTGAAGAATTTTTTGATACCGAGATTTTAATTTTAGAATTACAGAAACAGGATTTGGCCAAATTGAAAGCAGAAAATCTAAATACTTTTCTGAAGTAATATCTGCATAATTTTTTAGCATTTCAATATCAGAAATTAGAAAAATATATCGTCTCCAATTTTCTTTTCCTTTTACAACACTTATTTTTTTTATCGCCTTTTCATTAAAAGGATTCCCTCCAAATCCATAAATAGTATCTGTTGGATAAATAAAAATTGAGCCGTTAAGAAAAAGTTCTTTAGCAATGTTTATACTTTCATCAAAGCTTTCATCAATACTTACCATTAAAGATAGTTTTTGATCATTCATTTAATATGCTTTCTGCTTTACTAATTACTTCTTGCGGTAAAAGCTTTTTACCGCAGTCAAAAGTTTTTATAGGACAAACATCATAACCATGAATACCGCATGGTTTACATTTTAAATCATTAAAACTTACGTATGTACTATTTTTATTGTATGGATAAAAACCAAAGCCCGGTATTGTTGAACAATAAATTGTAAGAACATTTATATCTGCACAAACGCCCATGTGTGTTGGTGCGCTGTCATTTGATATTAATAATTTTGCATGCTTTAGTAGTTCAATACTTTCAACTATAGAAAAGTTTCCAGCAGAGTTAAAAACATTTTCTGAAAACTTAACAGCTATATTTTCACATTGTGATTTATCACTATCACCACCTATTAAAACTACTTTATTCTTTTTATCTACAAAATATTTTATCACTTCTTCATAATATTCTGCGGGATATTTTTTAGTATTCCAAACACTACCCGGGGCAACTGCAATAAATTCATTATTTAATTTATGCTGATTAAGATATGATTCTATTTTACTTACAGTTTGTTCATCTCTAATAATTTCCGGAATTATTTTCCAACTATTCTCATCGTAATTAAATCCAACTAAATCAAGATTTCTTTGAACCTCGTGTTTATTAATATCATACGGAATTAGATTTTTATAAACATGCATCCAACTTGAGTTATCAAAACCAAAACTTTCTCTTACTTCAAGTAAAAGTACAATCAATGCTGTTCGCAACGATCGATGTGGAGAGTAAACTCTGGTATAATTGTTCAACTTTAATTGTTTAATAAACTTATAAGTTTGCATCAAAGATTTTTGCGCACCTTTTTTATTCAACACAATTGCATTATCTACAAAAGGTGATGCTTCAAAGATTTCTTTAGTTGTTGGAATACAAAGAACATCGATAACACTATCAGGAAAAAATTCCTTAAGTTTTTTTAATGCAGGCAAAGTTAATATTGCATCGCCAGGAAATGCTGTTTGAATAAATAAGATTTTTTCCAAGTTCATCAATGTTTCCATCTTTTATGCATCCAAAACCATTGCTCAGGATTTTTCCTGATCACATCTTCTAAGTATCCTAACATTCTTTCGGATAGAACTTTTACTTTTTCATCATAATCATCGGGCAAATTTTCTCTGCTTATTTCCACAACATCACATCGATAAGAAAAATCTGGCTGGCGAATTGTAATACCATATACAATTGGTACGTTCATCTTTAAAGATAAAACTGCCGGACCAGTATAAACAGAAGTTTTGCGTCCAAAAAAATCCAACTTAATACTTTCTTCAGGACCTCTTTGGTCAGCAACCATAGCAACTATACCTTTTTTCATAAGCACTGCGTAAACATTTCGAATCGAAGCACCCAAGGGAACAACTTCATTTGTCCAGCGTGTGCGTGCTCTGTTCATCCAATCATTAACTAAATGGTTGCGTTGTGGTTTTACGATTACTGATAATTTTGTATTCAATTGTGCTCCAGCAGAAATTGCACAATACTCCCAATTACCAAAATGACCTGACAATAATATTACACCGTTTCCTTCTTTTTCTTTTTTATCGATAAGATCAAGATTTTTAAATTTAACTACATTTTTAATTTGTTCATCTGATGTCCAAGGCAAATATAGAATCTCAACCAAGGTGATAGAAAAATTTTTATAAGTTCTGTAAGCTAATTTTTTAATTTGATCAGTTGATAATTCAGGAAAAGCATGTTTAAGGTTATCAAACACAACATCTTTACGAATTGGAAGCAGATAGAAGAAAAACATTGAAATAACCGAGGCAAATTTTCTCGATAAATTTAATCCGAGTAACCTGCAAAGATAACTTAAGAATAAAAAAAGTATGTATTCAATAATATTTTTCACATCACACAATAAGTTTATGTGTAAAAATACTGAAATGATATGATTTATTAATAAAAAATAATAATAACAAAATAGCCCCATTTTAAGGGGCTTAAAATAGAAATTTATTAATTAA
>JBDTRQ010000386.1:0-5063 GCA_039931535.1 Ignavibacteriota bacterium | reverse complement strand
TAATTTGACTTCCACCAGTCTCAAGCAATGGGGAACCACCACCAAGTTGATTTGCTTTTGGTGTCGGTCCATAAAATGGGACACTTATATTTACACCTGTTAAAGTTGGACTGGTAAGTGCATTGGAAACTTTATATACTGAATAAAAAACACCACCGTTACCATTAGCATAAAGGATATAATGGCCTCCGGCTGGTGAATATTGGAATGATGGACGCAAACTCCATGCACCATTACCAGAATTTGGAATACTAATATTCCATATATCTTTATAAGCAAGCGGACCTGCATTACTTGCGTATAATTCTGCTTTAGATATAATTCTAATTTTGGGATATTGTCCAACACCAGCAAAACTAAAATTGTTGGTTGTAATGTAAATTGCTTCTTCATCAAAACCGATCTGAGGAAAATCACCCCAAAGTGTGGAGGGTAACCTGTACATATACCAAGTTCCAAATGGGTCATCATCATCCGAATAGGCAATTAAATCACCTGCTTGCTGTGCAATATCATCAACCTGCATAAATACCATCACCCATCTGCCGGCATAGTGATCATAAATAATTTGAGGATCACCACTTTGTGAAGGCCACACAGCCGACCACCATTGATTAGAGCTAATTGTTTTTAAAAGATTCCCTTGTTTATCATATATTCTAATTCCATCACCATTATTAGTTAGCACCATAACGTGATTGGGACCTACAGCCATTGTTGGGTCAGGTGGAATAACATTGTTGTCTAAAGATATATTCCATTTATTTAATAAAAATGTATTATCCCCTATTCCATTCGGATTATCATTAACATTTGAATCTTCAACATAAGTAGGTTGAAAAATGTTTGCCCCATCATTATCAATTATCATCGGTTCGGAATTGGGATAAATTAAATTTTTATCACTGATTATTCTTTCTCCACCACTGATGGGACTATCACTAAAAGAATTGGTATTAACAACGGCACCTGAATCAACGCTTCCCGCTTGAGGTCCTTGATAAGATACTTGTGAAAAGATTATTATTGAATTAAGCAGAGTAACTGCCAAGATAATAGTAGAAGTTCTTCTTAGCATTATTTCCTCGTAGTTTTATGAAACAAATTATTTAAATACTTTTTTAAAACTAACTCTTATTAAAGATACTCCAAACTATTTTCAAATGGAAAATAGAGACTGGCAACAGAAGTGAGCAATTATAAACTATTTCTTCTTAGCAAGTTCTTCCAATAAATATTTTGCAACTGCATTAGCTTCTTGCGGCTTTAATCCTGGGTTTGGCATTGGCGGAAACGCCGGATTAACTTTTACCGGATTTTTAATAAAAGCAACTAGCTTGGACTCATTGCCAGCATATTTTGGCAATACATCAAAATAAGCAGGACCCACTACTTTCTGATCAAACTTATGGCAGCTTGCGCACCTAACATCATAAATGTCTTTACCGCTTATTTCTGCAACTTTGTTCTCACCTTTTAAATCAGCAAGTATTGTGTTGTACTGTGTGCCAAGCATTAAAGAATGTTTTTCTGTTGCGTTTGTCATCGCTTTTTGATCTTTTATGATTAAAGCAATTGAAGCAAGAATTAAAACAAAGAAGATGAATGAACCAAATCTGTAATCATTTTTAAATTGAATCATGTAGAAAAAATTGTAAGCAAGAAATATTAATAAAATACTTATAATAGTATAGATAAATATCGAGCCAGAAAGAGTTGTGTTTGAAAATGATAAAATATTAATCAAGATTAAAATTGGCAGTGGAATAGATGCCTTCAATCCAGCCTTTGAAGCGGTGTCTTTTACAAATTTTGTATAAGCCGGATCTTCATTCTTTTTGGATTCATTCCAGTAAAGATGTATAAAAAGTATGGCAGCACTCGTTAGTGTAATTGCAAATGCAATAAATATCAAAAGGTTTAATAAAACTTTTGGTGCAGCTAATGCAGTTATCAAACCGGAATAATTCCAGCTTGTAAAATTTGTTGCAGATGTAATTGCAGCAATGTAAAACCAAATTCCAATAAATAATAAAATCAATCCACCTTTACCATAGTTTAGACTTAGGTATGATGTTTTTTCTTTAAGCTTTTTATAATCTTCCTCTACATCCTTATCTGAAATGCTATTTGAATTTACTGAATCAAAAACATTACTTATCATCACTGAGTAACGATAGGTGTAAATCATTAGCAAAGCAACAATTATCATTACAAGAGACAAAGCGAGAAAATTTACTGTCTGTATGGTTGATGTATGCATCAGTTGTGCAAAAATTAATATTGCAGCAAAGAGTGGAACAATGCCCAGAATAATACCAACGCCATTATTAACGGTTACATATTCAATTACATCTTTTGAGAATTTTTTATAAAAAAGCGTTTTAGTTTTTCTATACTTTTTACCATAATGTATTGAAGCAAATGTTCCGCCAAATACTATGCTGATAAAAGGAACAAAGAGTGCAAGAATTAGAATCAACATATAATGAAGCAGTACAATATGTTCTGCTGATTGAGGTAAAACTAATTTATCTAAAAAATCCATATCAGTTCACTTTGTTTTGATTTATGATATAAAAAGTTTGTCAATTGATACAACTATCACAACAAACAACGCAAAATAATTAATACTTCTAAAAGCAAATTTAAAAGCTGAAGTTTCTTGAGTTTGCTGCAACAAGTTTATTGATTTAAATGCTAACCAAAGAGCCGCAATAAAAAGACTATAATTAATAAATTCATTCTGTGATATTTGAAATAACGGAATTAACAATCCAGTTACTGCCGTTGCAATAATCCATATAAAAGTAATTCTGCCTAATTGCTGTCGATTAAATATTTGAGTTAAAGTTGGAAATCCTGCTTTTTGATAATCCTTATCGAGCACCATTAACAGCAGCCAAAAGTGAGGTATCTGCCAGATAAAAAAGAAAAAAGAAATTAAAATTATCTGCGGATCAAATAAATAGCCGCCGCCGGCAACCCATCCAACTATTGGAGGAATTGCACCAACCAATGAACCAGGTATTATTGCAAGTGGAGAAATCCTTTTAAGCGGAGTGTAAACTCCGTTGTACCATATAAGATTTAGCAATCCAAAAGATAATGCTAACCATCCGCTTCCGATAAAAATTAAAACTGATCCTAGTAGAACTAAAGATAATGAAATCGTTAGAACTGATGACGCAGATATTTTACCTGATGGGATAGGACGATTTTTTGTGCGATCCATCATTGCATCGGTTTTTCTTTCCTGAAAATGATTTAAAGCTGCAGAGCCGCATGCTAATAAAAGTATTCCAATGGTTGGCAGCAATATTTTTACATTGATAGAATTTGTTGCAGCAATAAATCCAAACATAGTTGTGATTGTTACAAAGATTGTAATTCTAAGTTTCGTTATTTCAGCTAATATTTTAAATTTGTTTTTCAAACTTTTAATTGTCTTTTAAATTTTTAGTTGAATCAGTTACTCCTGTAGAGCTAGAATTAGAATATAACCAAATATCAAAATCTACTTCTGAAACAACTTTTACTTTGTTGTACATATAAGAATGATTTAATCCACAATACTCTGCACACGCAATATCAAAATCACCTAACTGTTCTGCTATAAACCAAACAGTTCTTTTTTGATTTGGATAAACGTCTTTTTTTATCCTAAACTTTGGAATATAAAATGCGTGAGTAACATCCAGCGAAGTAAGATTTAGTTTTACTGCTTTGTTTACAGGAACATATAATGAATCAAATATTTTTCCATTTTCATATTTAAAGCCCCATTTCCACATCTGTGCAGTTACATCAATATTTAAAGCATCCTCAGGGGCTTCGCTCATATCTGAATATCCAACCCATCCATACCAAAACATAATTAAGACAAGGATTGTAGGAATTACTGTCCAAGTTATTTCTAGAGCAACATTACTATGTACATTAGTAGCTTTAGGATTTCTTTTGCGATTATATTTTATTACAAAGTAAATCATCAAGCCGGTGATAAGCACCAAAAAGAAAACTGATACTATCAGAGTAAAAAGAAAAACAGCATCTACATTATGCGAAAAATTGGATGCACCATTAAACATACTTAATTCCTTACGATAAAAGAATAATCGGAGAATAATAAAATAAATGCAATTATAAGAAAGAGTAATGCAACACCGACAAACAATCTAAATGTTTTACTTTCACTTCTTAGGTGCATAAAAATTGTGAGCACCAAATAAGTTTTTATTGAAGCAATAATTAGAGCAGTTGCTATTGTTAATCCGCCAAAGTTGATTCCGGCAACAGCAACAGTAACAGCAGTAAGTGTCATTAAAGCAAGCCAGACTAATATGTAAACACCGTAACCGTGGCTGTGTTCTGTATGTAATTCTTGATTATGTTCCATTTAAAATCCTTAAGTTATCAGATAGAATAATGGGAATAAGAAAATCCAGATAATATCTACAAGATGCCAATACAATCCGGCTGATTCTAATTTTACATAACTATCATTATTAATAATTCCCCGTGAGGTAAATCTCATCATTACAGAAATTAAAACGACACCGATTATAACGTGTAACCCATGCAAGCCGGTCATCACATAATACAAACCAAAAAATACTATCTCTCCAGCTGGTTTAGATAATAATGTTTCGGAGCCGGGATAAATACCGTGATGAAATTTTGTACTCCATTCAAAAAATTTATTAATCATAAATCCAAGCGCAAGTACAATTGTGATGAATTGAAAAAATATCGATAAAGTTTTTTGCTTTCTCTGGATTGCAGTAATTGAAAGCGCCATTGTTAGAGAACTTGTGAGCAGAATAGCTGTGTTAAAAGTTCCAACAATTGTATTTAATTCTTTCGCCGCTAGATGGAACTCTGCCGGATATTTATATCTATACACAGAATAAAGTATAAACATACCTCCAAACAAAATTAATTCTGTAAAGAGGAAAAGCCACATACCCATTCTGGCTCCAATATCATCACGATGTACAAATGGAACTGCTTGTTCTTCGGAACTCACTTAACCTCCTGAGTTTTTAGAGTTTCAACTTCGT
>JBDTRQ010000385.1:0-2591 GCA_039931535.1 Ignavibacteriota bacterium | reverse complement strand
TGATGACTAGTTGGCTCTTTAGTTATTAAGTTTTAGAGTGAGAGAAAAAAAAATTTATCCCACTCTTTCAATTCTTAATAACCCAAATAAGCGTTTTTTAATAAATAGTTTTTAACGTAATCATTAACACCATCTTCCAAAGATGTTGTTGGCTTTTTGTATTCTACAGAGTTTATTTTATCAAGATTTGCTTCCGTAAAGTATTGATATTTTTCTGCTAAATGCTTGGGCAAATCAATATACTCTATATTTACAGGCTTGCCAGCCGCTTTAAATAATGCGGTTACAAGATCATTCCATGCTCTTGCCTTGCCTGCGCCGACATTATAAATTCCATTTTTATTTGTGTTGTCCAAAAAGAATAATGTCATATCAACAGCATCTTTTATGTAAACAAAATCGCGCATCTGTTCACCGTCTTTATAATGCGAATTTAAAGATTTAAATAGCTTAACTTTTCCTGTGTCTCTAATCTGTTCAAAAGCTTTGTGTACAACGGAGCGCATATCAGCTTTGTGATATTCGTTTGGACCGTAAACATTAAAATATTTTAGCCCAACTATCTGATTTAACAAACCATTGCGCTTTGCCCAAAGATCAAAAAGTTGTTTTGAGTATCCGTACATATTTAATGGACGAAGAGTTTCAATTTTATTTTCATCATCATCAAAACCAAACGCACCATCACCGTAAGTTGCGGCAGATGAGGCGTAAATAAATCTTATGTTTTTCTCCACACAATATTTTGCAAGCTCTTTTGTGTAATGATAATTGTTATCCAATAAATGGTCTGCATCTTTTTCTGTTGTAGATGAATTTGCGCCCATGTGAATAATTGCTTCAACATTATATGCAACAACATCATCAAGTATTTGTTCGATAAACTCAAGCTTGTTTACAAAATCTTCGTACTCTAATCCAACAAGATTTTTCCACTTTTCATCTTTGCCAAGCTCATCAACAATAATTATATTGGATTTACCAAGCTGGTTTAATTTCCAAACAATTGCGCTTCCGATAAATCCTGCGCCGCCTGTAACAACTATCATAACAAAAATCCTTTGTTTTTAGATGAAGCAATTTAGCCATATTTAAGAGAGATTTAAAGAAAAACTAAAGCCTGCCTTTGGTTGATAAGCACCACATTGACAAAGTGTATATAATTATTATATTTGCCTCAGATCATTTGTTCTTTTGAAAACATAATTCTTATCAAGAACGGCGTAGGGAACAGGCCCGCAGATGCCGTAGCAGCCGGTTTAGAATCATTCTAACCGTCGGGTGCTAAATCCTGCCTCGACTTATTTTATCGAGGAAAGATGAGATGAAGATTAATTGTAAACCTCTTCATTTCACTGAGAGAGGTTTTTTCATTTTAAAGAAGGTAGTATGAAAGCAACAGTAGAAAGTTTTAAAAAATTATTAACCGAAAGAATCCTTGTAATTGATGGCGCAATGGGCACTATGATTCAGCGCCACAAATTAACCGAAAAAGATTTTCGCGGTGAACGGTTTAAAGATTATCCATCAGATTTAAAAGGCAACAACGATTTACTTTCGATAACACAGCCCGAAGTTATAAAGTCCATCCATAGAGAATATTTTGCCGCAGGTGCGGATATTATTGAAACAAATACTTTTAACTCAACTGTTATTTCACAAGCTGATTACAATATGCAATCACTTGTTTGTGAGTTAAATTATGAATCCGCAAAAATTGCAAGAGAAGTTGCTGATGATTTCAATAAAAAGTTTCCGAATAAACCACGATTTGTTGCTGGTGCATTGGGACCAACAAATAAAACGCTTTCACTTTCACCAAACGTAAACGATCCGGGATTTCGCGCAGTAACTTTTGATGAAGTTGCTGATGCATATTATGAAGCTGCTCGTGGTTTGATTGATGGCGGTGCGGATATAATTCTTATCGAAACAATTTTTGATACTCTTAATGCTAAAGCCGCAATCTTTGGTGTTGAAAAATTAATAACAGAAAGATCGCTCGATATTCCTGTAATGCTTTCTGGAACTATTGTTGATCAAAGCGGAAGAACATTATCCGGGCAAACGATAGAAGCTTTTTTCACTTCAGTAGCACATGCAAAAAATCTTGTTAGTGTTGGATTAAATTGTGCGCTTGGTGCAAATCAAATGCGTCCTTTTGTTCAAGACCTTTCGAATGTTTCAGATACATTTTTATCTGTATATCCAAACGCTGGTTTGCCAAACGAGATGGGCGGCTATGATGAAACTCCGCAAACTATGGCAGGCGTTTTAGAAGATTTTCTTAAAAGCGGATTTGTAAATATAGTTGGTGGATGCTGCGGCACAACTCCGGATCATATAAAAGAAATTGCTGGAATTGTAAAAAATTATAAACCAAGAATTCCCAAAACTCAAGAACCATTTTTAAGATTAAGCGGACTTGAACCAGTTGTACTGCGCCCCGATTCTAATTTTATGAATATCGGTGAACGCACAAATGTTACCGGATCAAAAAAATTTGCAAGGCTTATTAAAGAAAATAATTATGATGAAGCGTTATCTGTTGCACGCGATCAGGTTGAAGGCGGCGCACAAGTTCTTGATGT
>JBDTRQ010000384.1:0-1847 GCA_039931535.1 Ignavibacteriota bacterium | reverse complement strand
ATACAAACTATCATTCTGTGCTGGAACAGTTGATGCAATCCGTGGTGGAATATTAGAATATAGACTTACATCTTTAAAAGTAAAAAATGTATCAGCCATTGTTATATCAACACTAAACGGATCATAACCAGGTGCTGTAACTTGTAAAGTATGTGTACCAGGTGTAACACCTTCAAAATAATAAAATCCATTTCTTAAAAGATTTGGATCAGTTGTGTACTGATGAAATAACGATTCGTAAGTATCTGTTGTATCAATCTGACCATCTAAAGAAACTATAGCACCGTTTATTGCTAATCCGGATTCAAGATCACTTATTATTCCTGCAGATGTTCCAACATAAGGGCGTGGTATGTTGTGGTAACTAAGTATTGTCCAAAACATCGTTTTAGCTTCCAATCTTTTCCAATTTGCATTCATATTTAATTGGTTTTGTTTTGGATTAGTATGAAAGCCCGCTTCGCTTAATTCCGAAGCCATATTTGTTTCGCGATTAACGTGTAAGTAAGGGTAAGGATTGTTCACTTGATAAAAATCTCTATCACCCATTGCACCGCGAGTTGTGGTTCTCATTCCTGCAGTTAGTAAGCCAATCATAATTTGAGACATTTTTTTACCGCCATAGGGAGTTTTTTCAGGCCCGCCAATTCCTATTTGTCCCCACATAATTAAAGTGCTGTTTGCAGGGCTTCCCATTGATGCTGCATCACTGTGGATAGAATGATAATGTGCTGCACCAAGCGCATTTGCTTGATCAGTTCGTTGTGTTAACGACATCACTTGTTGATCGTTAGTTCGACAGATATAAACTGTATCAATATCTGTCCAATCCAAAAGCATCTGTCTCAAGTTCAATCCAACTCTAAGATTTTTTTTGGCTTCAGAGTATCCATAAATTCCCATATTTTCATTTTGACTATGACCCGGGTCTAAATAAATATTCCAGCCCGCAAGACCTGTAACTTGTTGTGCAAATCCAATGCTTGAGAATGCAGAGAGAAAAACAATTAAGAATCCAGTTAATAAAATTTTTATTGATATATTTTTTTTCATTTTTAATTTCTCCATTACTCAATATTCATTAAATAAATTGAACCATCATTAACCACATCAAACACAATAGCTTTTCCCTCTGGTGCAAAACAAGGATTCATTTCAAGTTTATCATTAGTGTTAGTTAGATTTGTTTTTTGTGTGCCATCAGCATTGATAGAAAAAATATCTGATGCCGTAAAGTTGTATCCATCATCTTGTGTGATTTGGAAAACTATTTTATTACCATCGGCTGACCAGTGGGGTCTGTTTCCGATTCCAAGATCAATTAAATTTGTGCCGTTAGTATTAATAACAAACATATTTCCGCCCATCAATTCAAATGCTAATTTAGTTTCATCCGGCGAGGTTGATAGATTTATATATTGAGCATCTTTAATCGGTTCAAAAGTTTGCTCTGCATTATCATTTAGATTTTTTA
Source organism: Ignavibacteriota bacterium (assembly GCA_039931535.1). GTDB lineage: Bacteria > Bacteroidota > Ignavibacteria > Ignavibacteriales > Ignavibacteriaceae > IGN3. The sequence goes on along the minus strand of JBDTRQ010000384.1, from coordinate 373 downwards.
CAATCAGCTTATTATTTTTTTCAAATACAATTAAACTGTTTTGATTTAAATTATTTTTGGATTTATCCGTAATAAAAATTTCATCGTTCGTTTTTTCCGGTAAATAAATCTTTGTATCGCCATCAGCCCATTGCGGTAAATACGGCATCATGGTTTTGTAATCGGTTAATTGTTTTGATTCTTTAATTGAGATATCAAAAACTTTTACTGCATTGTATCTTTTTAACTCTTCATATTTTGCAACGCGTGTTAAAATTGATTTTGAATCCGATGACCATTTAAATGCAAATCCTGCAGCCATTTCATCAGTTAGTTGAAAAGAACTTTTGGTTTGAAGATTATAAATCCAGATACCCTGATAATTATTTTTTGT
>JBDTRQ010000383.1:0-1693 GCA_039931535.1 Ignavibacteriota bacterium | reverse complement strand
TAGAGCCTCTGCCTATTTTAACTAAAGCTTTTCGTGCTTTTTCTCTTTCAACTCCATCATCACTTCCGAGTTTTACAACTAATTCGTGCAGCTCAGAATTTTTTGATTCTTTATTTTTGTTATTCATCTTTTATCCTCTAATTTAATCTATTTGCAAAATTCAATATCCTTTTTATTAAAAGTCTATCGTCATTTTACGAAGACGCTTTCTCTTTTTTTTGCATCAATCGCATTGAGTAATTTCTTATAAGCTTTATTAAATTTTTCAACACCTTCTCCTTCTAATTGTTGAGTAACTTCATCAATACTGATTCCATTATCTTTAAGTTGCTGCATTATCTGGTTTGCATGAGACAGATTATTTTCTAAACTGTTCGCTGCTTTACCATGATCACGAAAAGCATCAATGGTTTTTAATGGAAGAGTATTAATGGTATCTAAACTGATTAATGGTTCTACGTATTTTACATCACTAAAGGATGGATCCTTCGTGCCGGTACTTGCCCACAAAACTTTTTGCTTTTTCGCACCTTGTTTTTCAAGCTTTTGAAAACGATCGCTCTGAAAAACTTCTTTATAAATTTGATATGCTTCTTTTGCGGATGCAACCGCCGCTTCACCAACAAGTTTATCGAGTCCTTTCTTTTTCAAAACAGAATCAATCATCACATCTATGCGGCTTAAGAAAAAACTGGCTACAGATGTTATATTATCAATCGGCTGATTAGCTTTTAACCGATCTTCTAATCCGGATAAATAAGCTTCGGTAACTTCCCTGTAACGTTCCAAACCGAACAACAAAGTAATGTTAATATTAATTCCTTCGCTAGTACATTTTCGGATAGCTGGCAAACCTTCTTTAGTTCCTGGTATTTTAATCATCGCATTTTTGCGGTTGATCTTTTTCCAAAATTCTATTGCTTGTTTAATAGAACTTTCTGTATCATTTGCAAGAAGCGGTGAAACTTCCATACTTACCAAACCATCACGTCCTTTAGTTTTTTCATAAACTGGTTTAAGTATATCTGCGGCGCGTTGTATATCACTTATAGCAAACTCAAAAAAGATATCTTCATTACTTTTTCCTTCATCTGCAAATTTTCTAATATCATCATCATAATCCGGGCTGCTAAGAACAGCACTTTCAAAAATTGATGGATTGGAAGTAATTCCACTTAAAGAATCTTCATCGATAAGTTTTTGAAGCACCCCATTATCCATAATTTCCCGGTTAAAGAAATCAAGCCAGATGCTCTGACCAAGATCGTGTATTTTTTTTAAGTTATTCATTTTTATATCCTTTATTCTGTGCTGGGTAAGAAAAATATTACACTTAATAATTCAAACAGCTGATTCGTTTTACTTCCATTTATATAAACTTCAAATTCAACTAAAAACCTTCTTTGATAATTGATTTTTTCTCAACATGTAAATTTGCTAACAGCTTTCCTACAGCGTCCATCATCAGCGGTGGTGCGCATAAGTAAAACGTTTTATTAAAATCGCTCACATTTGATTTAAGAAATTCCTCGTTGATAAATCCATTTGCATATTTATCCGTTTTTTCATCTGATAGAATATTAATAAAGTTTCCGCCTAATATTTTTTCGAATTCGTCTTTATGAATTATGTCTTCTTCTTTTTTGTTCGCAAAGATTAATTTATTATTTCCAATTTTATTTTTGGAATTAAG
>JBDTRQ010000382.1:0-2443 GCA_039931535.1 Ignavibacteriota bacterium | reverse complement strand
TAGAGAAGCTGGTTCACATAAAATCAACTTTAATGCAGCAAATCTTAACAGCGGAATTTATCTCTATAAGATCGAAACCAATGGCTTAACTAAGGCTAAAAAAATGACGCTAATAAAGTAGGTTGAATTTCAAAATGCATCGTCCTGAAAAAAGTCGACATTTTTTAGGTTGATAAATAAGTTGATATTTATTTTAACTAACCTCAGGACTGCATAGCCCGACTGGGGTTAGCTAGTTTATCTCGTAGATCTGCCAGAAATAACATTCCACCACTTAATTGTGGTCTTACTGTATTATATTTTCTTACACTACTTCTACTGTTTTTGCTAATTGCTCATACCTTAAATTTCTCGATGAACAAAAATTTTTCTTTTATAATTCTGTTCATTCGCTTGGCTAAGGCATTTTCGTTTGGATCGGATTGTTCGGTCAAGCTTATTTATATATTAGTCTTCATTAAAAGCTCTGATTATACCTTGCAATATTAATGTATTGCTCAATCTAAACTATAAATAGTTCGCCTTTCCTGTCTGTTCTCTAATGACATCTTGAGTTCTCCGAATGTTCCTTCAGTTTCCTGTGTTTTGCTTGTATTATATTCAACCACCTATCTTGAATACGGAGCTATTCTCATGCTTGACTAATTCATAGTCCTGTTTTAGTTATAAGTTCACTCTGGGAGTGGCATTCCTGTGGGAAATGGAACCCTATAAATAATTTTTCTGATTTCTCAATTGAAGATACGCGTGAAATTATTCTCAATTTTTGAAATATGATCTCTAGCCATTGTGCAACTATAGTCATCACCGAGTTATAGCAGTTAAAGAAGTTTACTGTAACGATTGTAAACCGGAGTCGTTCAATTAAATAATATTATTGATAAATTGAATTTGTCCCTTACTTCTATTTGGTGAGTTTATTTATTACTTCAAGATATCTTTTTTTCATTTCTTTCCAGGAATTTTTTTCTAAATCCTCTAATGCTGATATTACCTGAAGCCTTTGTAATTCAGGATTTAATGCAAGAGAAATTATTTTTTCAGAGATATCATCAATGTTGTTCGGATCAAAGTAGCTAATACTATTTTCGCTAAAAATTGTGTGGGTTGCCTCTAACCTGGAGGCACAAATAGGTATACCACATGAAATATACTCGAATGACTTTGTAGAAAGCGCTAGATTCATATATGGGGTGTCCAAATAGGGGACAATTGCAATATCCATTTTTCTTATCTGTTCATCGACGAGGTCATATTCTATCATTCCTGGTATGTGCACATTATCTTCTAAATTTAAATTTTTAACTAATTGTGTTAAATAGATCAAATAATCACTATCACCGCCACCATATATAAATAATTGGCTGCCGGGTAATTTCGTTAATACTTTTGGTAGAGATTCTATTACCAAATGTAGTCCAAATCTTTTTGCAATTGTCCCGTGATAAAAGATATTTACACCTTCGGTAAATGCTTCAAACTTTCTTTCTTTATATAAAGGAAATTGACTTTCATCTGCTGTATTGAGGATCAATGTTATTTTATCCTTGGAGACACCCCTTTTATTTAAAATATTTACACATTGTTGTGTGACTGTTAAAATATGACTTGAAAATTTATATGAAAGAAATTCGAAAAATCTTAATATTGGATATATCAAATGGAAAAGTATTTTTGACCATTTTTCTCTAAAAAATTCTATGGTTAAATCATGTATATCAAGTAGAACAGGAGTTCCAAATATTTTTTGAAAAAATGCAACGAAAACAAGATGGTCAGGCATATTATGAATTTGAATAAGAGAATATCTATTTTTTAATGAACTATAAAACAGTATGAAAAAAGCTTTTATGAAGAAAATACTTGAAAACAAGAAATAAATTAAAACATTGTTTTTAGGAAAAAATGTCATAATTCTTCTAACAATTACATTATCCACAATTCCTAATTTTGGTTTGTCCTTCGATCCCAAACTTAATACTTCTAAGCTATACCCTGCCTCAATTAAAGCAGAAGCTTGTCTACGTACTCTTGGGTCCCCATCGTAGTAACTTTGAACGACCATAAATATCTTTTTTGAATTTACTATTGATTTGCTAAAATCACTATTGTCATAGTCAGTTGATGATTTCAAAGAATCTTTGACAAAACTAGCAACCTCATTTGGTAAAACATTCCAGAATTGACCTTCATAGTTATTTATTATATAGTTCAGAAAATCCTGATATAGAGAAATGGGATAATTTTCTATCCCTTTTGAATCCCCTTTAAATTGAATATAATCCGGATGAACATTTATAAGTACCATCCCGCCATTTTTAACAATCCAATCTAATTTATCTATCCAAATTTTTAGAGTTTTCTCTTTCATCAAGATCAACGGTGTAAAGTCCTGGGCTAAGGTGTATGGCATTTCAACATAGCCGCCATCTTTGTGTCTCTT
>JBDTRQ010000381.1:0-5320 GCA_039931535.1 Ignavibacteriota bacterium | reverse complement strand
TTTTTTAACAGGCTTTTCAAAGTAACCAACTTTTCTTCTACTAACACCAAAGATGTTAAAAAATTCATTTATAAAGGTTTGGGATTCTGCGGATTCATCAGTTTCATTCTCCCAATCTTTAGAGAATTTAACAGCTCGAGATTTTATTTCATTCCAGGATATTGGCATTAAGAATTGTTTATTTACTTATTGCAACTTATGATAAAGAAAAGTTTTAATCAATAATTAAAAACACATAATAAACTACTCTTAAATCCACTCTTTAATAAAAGAAAAGAATTTAGGTAGAGTTAAATATTTATGGAGAAAAAACTATTCCTACACTAAATGTATTTTTATCAAACTTATCTATGTTAAATGGATAACCTATCCCTTTATCTTCATCTATTTTCTGCCAATCAGAAATAGAATAATTGACACTTAGATTACAATCGTATTTGAAATCTAACAAATAATTCAACGGAATATTTAATCCGATACCAAATCTATTAACAGGATGCTGCGGTGAATAACTATAAGTTTCTTTTATTTGATTTTCATTTTCACGTCCGTAACTGAGCTGCAATACTTCAAACAGAGTTGCCTCTATTCCATAATTAGGCTGCCATTCTGTAAAGTCATAATCTGCTCCTTGAAACACTGCATCAAAAGAAAATAATACCATAATTGGTGCTAGGTCATAAACTTTTTCAAAATTTGGGTTGTACATATAGCTTAAACCAGCTCTAATTTCTTGAAATAAATGAGCCTTAAAATCTGTAAACCTATAGCTTAAACTTGAGTTAAGTAAATTTTTAATTTGTAAGCCAATTTTAAATTTATCGTTTGAAGATATTTTTAGATTTTCAGGTATGTTATAAAGCAGCCCTAAGTTTAAATCGAATGAAGAAGCGCTTTCACCTGTAGTTGGTTCAGGATTGGATGTTGTTGAAGCCGGAATTTTTGCGTAATAATAGTTAAATGTAATACCAGCAGAAAAATCACTAATAACTTTCCGAGCATAGCTTAAACTATAGATATCCATACTAAAATTATATTGATTACTAGGAGATGAAAGAGTTTGAATTGAAATCCCAGTCATCCCTATTTTGCCTGGCAATCGAAATGAAACAGCATAATCATTTATTCTTATGTCTTTTAAATAAAATGCAACCCCACTACCGTTAGAATAGAGCGCACTATATCCATTAAGGTTAGCTAAGCCTGCAACATTATAGTAAATTGATTCCGTACCTTCCGCAACACCTGTGTAAGCATTACCTAATCTTATCGCCCGAGTATAATGTGAAGTGCCAAGGATATCAGAAAAGCCTTCTTGAGCAAAAATGTTTAAAGATTGAAAACAAAAAAGGAATACCAAAACAACAGCATACTTTTTCATAATTCTCCCACTGAATTTTTAACTTAAATAAAATATTTTTTAATACATTATTTATATGTATTGCAAAGCGTTATCAAATAATCATTTACAAATTAGTTCAATATAAAGTTGAATTCAAACCAAATTTATAATACATAATCAAATAAACATTTTGATCTTTTGCCACCCTTCATCGATTTTTAATTTCGGTTTACGGCATATAAATATATCAACATTTTCAAATGGCATTCCATATTTATTTGTATGAGTGGCTGCGAGTTCAACTGACTCAAAAAATTCTCCATTATTCTCTTTATTTGATCCGATCACAATCCATACTGTATTTGTATCCACAAAATCAGGATAACCCCAGAACCAATAACTATTATGATTGGAAACCGCAGGCGGTAGATTAAATTTCTTTCGGTAATAATCTATTGCTCCTGCTTCACCATAATTCTGTCCGAATATAACAACATTATTTTGTTCGGATTTAGGAATAGAATTAAAAACTTCTCCGGTTTTTTCTGCAAGATCCTCCCATCCAAATCTATCACTGTAAAACTGCGGCAAAAGTCCTAATTCACTGTTTTCAGAATTTTTAGGAGTTACTCCATTCCTTGCACTGTAATCAATAAATGCGTCAACTTTTAGTACTGGTATTGCGAAGGGAGTAGTAATAAAATAAAAAGGTAAGAGTATTAACAACAGGAGATATCCTACCCATACTCTGAAGTACTTTTCAAACAAAACAGCAATGCCAACAGCACCGCATGCTAATATAACCGGGTATAAAATTCCCATATAGTATGGTTTGCCGTTATTGAATACAAAAATCAAAAATATTGCTACATACATAATTCCAATTGCAATAAATCGTTTGCCATCCTTATTGAAAAACAAAAAGTAAAATGCTGTTAAAAGGAAAAGAAAATTAAATGGATTTAGTTCGAAAACAGAATTGATAAAAAATTCTGTCAATCCCATTGATTTGTTTTTATATAAGGCGGCATTATGCATAAACTCAAGTGTTGGAAAACCATTTGTGATTTGCCAGATAATGTTCGGCAGAAATATTAATAATGCTAAAGCTGCACCAATCCATAATTCTTTTGAAAGTAAATTTTTTCTTAGATTGGTAAGTAGAAGTGCAATAGCAAATCCTGCTCCTAAAAAAAGGAAAGACAATTTATTTTGTAACCCTATGCCGAAAAGAATGCCGATGTAAATCCAATATTTTTTATCATCTGTTTTTATTAATCTAATGATATAATAAAATGTCATTGTTGAAAATAGAATATCAAAAACATTCATCGAGAAGTAGCTTCCACCACCAAGTATAACACCACAGAATAGAACTGAAACAGCCGCTGTAATTTGTGCAAATCTTCCACCACCAAGTTCGCGAGCTATTATTCCAGACATAAAAACAGTTACACAAGAAGCGATGTAAGCAAGTATTCTAATGCCTAATAACGAATCTCCAAATAAATTTGTTGATATATAAAGTATTAGTAATGATAATGGGGATTGATCCACATACCCAAAAGAAAGATGATTAGCACATTGTAGATAGTAAAATTCATCTCTGAACAAACCATAATTACCTGCAAAGATAATCAGCATAATCAATTTAAAGAGTGAAATTAAAAGAAGTATGATATTGTCTTTTGTGGATGAAGTTAATTTTTTCATGTTATTATCGCTGTAAATTCTTCACGCTAAATTATTAGATAGAAAGTCTAAAATTATATTTTCTTTAATATTCTGTAACCGTCATCGGCGCATTTTCATCACTTAGTAATTTGTAAAGCACCGGATCTTTCAAAATTGATTTGATATTAAACAATTTATCATCAATTATTATTTCTTCATTCAGCAATCTTATTCCATGGCTGTAATCCACATAAGTATTTTTATTAAAATCATTTTCGGTAAGAATAAATAATTTTAGGGACTTACTACGCATACTGCTAATAAATAAATTATGAGAATTAAATACATTTACGACTTAATTCATTAAAAAATTTTAATCAATCTGAAAGCAATAAAAAAACTCAGCCATACTAAATAACTGAGTTCAAAAAAACAAAATTTATATATCTAAAAGATTAAATGATTCTAAATTTTCTTAGATAAGTAATCAAATAAAAGTCTTACACCAAAACCTGTCATATATTTTTTGGTGTAACTTTTAGAATTATTATTCATTGCAGGTCCGGCAATATCAAGATGAGTCCAAGGAATATTTTTATCAACAAAGTGTTCTAAAAATTTTGCGGCTGTAATTGCTCCTGCCCAGCGTGTACTGCCAAGATTTGCAACATCTGCAACATCGCTGTCAATTAACGAATTGTAATCATCCCACATTGGCAGGCGCCAAACTCGATCGTAAGTAGTGATTCCACATTTGTAAAGATTTTCTGCCATTACATCATTCTTAGTAAACATACCAGCAACAAACTCACCGAGCGCAACAACGCAAGCTCCGGTCAAAGTAGCAAGATCAATTATTAGATCTGGTTTTAACTGTGAAGCATAATGCAATGCATCAGCCAAAACAACTCTACCTTCAGCATCAGTGTCTTCAATCTCAACAGACTTTCCATTTGAAATTTTAATTATATCGCCGGGTCGAATAGATTCACCTGAAACCATATTTTCTGCCGCAGGAATTATTCCAAACAAATGAACCGGCAATTTATTTCTTGCAACAGCGATTAAAGTTCCCACAACAACAGCAGCACCGGACATATCAGCTTTCATTTCACCCATATTTTTAGAAGGTTTAAGTGATATGCCGCCAGTATCAAAAGTAATTCCTTTACCTACTAATGCAATTTTTTTGGTTTTAGATTTTTTATTTTTTTTAGATTTAATAGATGGTTTGTATTCTAATACGATAAATCTAGGTTTGTTATTACTTCCCTGTCCGATTGCAATCAAACCACCCATTTTTCTTTTTTTAATTTCACTATCGCCAAATACTGTAGATTTAATTCCATACTCTTTTGCTGATGCTGAAACTCGTTTTGCGAATAATTCCGGTGTTAAATTATTTGCGGGTTCATTCTGTAAATTTTTTGTGATATTAACAGAAGTAATTAATTTTTCCGCAACTAAAACCGCAGTCTTTAATTTCTTTTCATTATCAGAATAGAAATAAACATCAAGAACTTTTGATTTATTTTTTTTGGATTTGTATTTATCAAACGAATAGTTGCCAAGTAAAACACCTTCGGCAAAAGTTTGATAATAATACTCCTCTGATTCAAAATATTTTTTAACTGATGAGTATGTAGGAATAATAATGTGAAGATTTTTTACTGCTTCGTTTTTAAGATTTGAAATAAACTCAGCTAAGTGATTTCTGAAATAATCTGAATTAAATTTATCATCTAGTTTTACTTTAGATAAAATCAGTGCATCAGGTTTACCCGATGGTTTTGTAACGCGAATTCTTCCGCCGTCACCCGATAGGAAATTTTGTCTCTGTAATTCTGAGAATTTTATGTTAAATATCTTTTCAAGATTTGGTAAACTTTTATCTAATTTTTTATCATCAATAAGATATTTAAGACTTATGGAAAGCGGATTGTAAATAATTTTTGAGCCGCCCGTTTTAAGATTTATTTTGAACATTAAGTTTGCCTTCAATTATTTAGATAAAGTTCTGCCTTAGAAAGAATTACAGGAATCATTTCCTGCATGTTATTTGTAAAAAACCTTGCACCTGCAGCATTTGTATGTCCGCCGCCGCCATATTCATTTGCAAGTTTGTTAACAGGAATATTTCCTTTAGAACGGAAACTAACTTTAAAACCATTTTTAAGCTGGATAAATAATATTCCAAGCACCACATTTTCTATAGATAAATTATAATTAACAAAATTTTCAGTATCGCTTTCTACTGCATCAAGTTCATCAAAATCTTTTTGTGTGATAATCATATAACCTAAT
>JBDTRQ010000380.1:0-2415 GCA_039931535.1 Ignavibacteriota bacterium | reverse complement strand
ACAAATCCATTAAATCCAATAAATGCATACTTGATAAACACTCCAAGTATTGCCCATTCAATCATTTTTAAGAAAATTATTTTTGTTTTGTACGGATTAAAAATTTTCTTTTTGATAATCCAGTGAGATATAACATCTCCAAGAGTTCCAAGCACTGCAAATTGAATCATTGCAGAAACAATTGGATTTGATTTTACAAATTCTAGATACCAGTTCATTGTTTATCTTTTAATTTTTTAACAAAATTTGCTCGCCAAAATTAGATGGATTTATTTTCCAACCCAAATACTTATCCAAGGATTTGACAATTATAAATAATCTATCGTATATTTACGATGAACGATTAAGGAATTATTTAAATGGCAGTTTCAAAAAAAGAAGGATTTAAAACGGAAGATGTGTGGCTTGCTGATATTGCAAAGTCACTTTCTCATCCTGCACGAATACGGATACTTAAAATCTTAACTGAAATGAATGTTTGTATGTGCGGCGATTTAGTTGATCTTCTTCCTCTTTCTCAATCAACAGTTTCCCAGCATTTAAAAGAATTAAAACGAGTTGGATTAATCCAGGGTGATATTGAGGGACCAAAAGTTTGTTATTGTATTAATATTAAAGCACTTCAAAAAGCAAAAAAAGAATTAGACAAATTATTTAACCAGGTTTGCGCCTGCTAAACAAAAGGAGAATTATTATGAGTGATCAAATTGATGTTAAAAAAGTTGTGAAAGAAAAATATGCAGAGATTGCGGTTTCATCTTCAAGGAAATGCTGCTGCGGTTCTTCAAATAGTAAAATTGTTGATTACACAATTATGAGAGATAAGTACGACCATTTAGATGGATATGTTGCGGAAGCTGATTTAGGGCTTGGCTGCGGGCTTCCAACTGAATATGCTGGAATAAAAAAAGGTGATACTGTTGTTGATCTTGGTTCCGGTGCAGGCAATGATGTTTTTGTTGCAAGAGCAATTGTTGGAGATGAAGGAAAGGTAATCGGAGTTGATTTTACAAACGAAATGCTAATCAAAGCCAATACTAATCTTGATAAACTTGGCTATAAAAATGTTGAATTTAAATTAGGTGAGATTGAAGCTCTTCCGCTTGAAGGAAATTCAGCAGATGTTGTTGTAAGTAATTGTGTGCTCAATCTTGTTCCTGATAAACAAAAAGCATTTAATGAGATTAATAGAATATTAAAACCAGGCGCACATTTTTGTGTTTCGGATATTGTTATTAAAGGAGAACTACATCCTGAATTAAAAAAATCCGCAGCAATGTATGCCGGTTGTGTTGCCGGTGCAGTTCAGCAAGAAGAATACCTTGGAATAATTAGTGATGCTGGATTTGAGAATATCGATATTAAAAAAACTAAAACAATAGAATTACCTGATGAAGTTTTGAATGAATATCTTAACCCAACTCAGCTTGATGAGTTCAAGGAAAACCAAGTTGGAATTTTTAGTATTACAGTTGTTGGTTATAAAAAATGAGTAAGAGAATTCTAATTCTCTGTACCGGAAATTCCTGCCGCAGCCAGATGGTAGAAGGGTTTTTAAAATCATTCGATAAAAATCTTGAGGTTTTTTCTGCAGGCACTAAACCTGCAGAAAAAGTAAATGTATTTGCTTTAAAAGCAATGCAAGAGGTTGGAATAGATATAAGTAACGGTATAGCCGAAAATGTGGATAAGTATCTTTCCCAATCTTTTGATTATGTGATAACGGTTTGTGATAACGCTAAAGAAACTTGCCCCGTTTTTATTGGTAATGTTAAACATCGATTACACATCGGATTTGATGATCCGGCAGACGCTGTTGGAACTGAGGATGAAGTACTGCAGGTTTATAGGCGGGTGCGGGATGAAATCAAAAAAGATTTTTATGACTTTTATCTGAAAGAACTAAAAAATAAATGAGCCCTTCTAAAAAACGATTAAAATTCCTTGATCGATACCTTACGTTGTGGATTTTTCTTGCAATGTTTATTGGAGTGTTCTCCGGTTATCTGTTCCCCTCAGTTGTAAATTTTTGGAATTTATTTCAATCAGGTACAACAAACATTCCAATTGCCATTGGGTTGATATTAATGATGTATCCGCCGCTTGCAAAAGTTAAGTATGAAGAACTACCCGATGTATTCAAAAATGTTAAAGTACTTTTACTTTCTCTAATTCAAAACTGGATTATTGGACCACTATTAATGTTTTTCCTTGCAATAATATTTTTGCAGGATTATCCTGAGTATATGGCGGGAGTAATATTAATCGGACTTGCGCGCTGCATCGCAATGGTTATTGTTTGGAATGATCTTGCAAAAGGTGACACTGAATATGCTGCAGGGTTGGTTGCATTCAATTCAATCTTTCAGGTTTTATTCTTTTCGATTTATGCTTATGTGTTTTTAACAGTTCTAC
>JBDTRQ010000379.1:0-1812 GCA_039931535.1 Ignavibacteriota bacterium | reverse complement strand
GTTTTGGAAGTTATCCTCCCCAAAAACAACTTATAGATTTTTTTCTAGATTCCCCAAGCATTACTTCTTCATTTAAGATATTTGAAGAATTCATCAATAGTAAAACTAAAATACAGGATAGCCTGGATTTCAAAAAAATAATTTTTGCAGCTTTGGATTCAAATCCTGCTAAAATTTCGCTAGCAGCCGATAAAATTGATTCAGCTTTTATTTTTAATAATCGAAATGAATTGAAAGAATTGATTTTCAACAAGATAAAAAACTTAGGCGGTGATCCGAATTTTTTGGAAGCTACAATGTCATTAATCAATCTTGCCGAAAGGATTGATAAAGATTTTTATGAATTGATGATTGAAAAAACTAAATCATCAAAGCTATATTCAATCAGAAAATTTATTGCATCAAAAACCGGGAATAACAAAATTGGGTTTAAAGAGCTTGATATGTTTGAGGATATTTGGAGTTATGCTTTTAAGTACAAACAAGCAATAATTAAAACTTCAAAGGGAGAAGTAACAATAGAATTTAATTCTAAAATTGCTCCGATTTCTGTTGCAAACTTTTGCCTGCTTGCTGATAAGCAATTTTATAATGGAATTATTTTTCATCGTGTTGTTCCAGGATTTGTAATTCAGGCTGGCGATCCAACTGCAACCGGATGGGGCGGTCCCGGATATGATATTGTTTCTGAATTTTCTGATACTGATTTTAGAATTGGATATGTTGGAATGGCAAGTGCAGGAAAAGATACGGAAGGCTCGCAGTTTTTTATAATGCAAGGCAGCCATCCGCATTTAGATAGCAGATACACTTTATTCGGAAAAGTAATTGATGGAATGGATGTTGTCTATAACATCACTGAAGAAGACTTAATTATTTCAATAGAACTAAGGTAAAAATCAAACACTAATTTTATCTCATCAACTCATCATACTTTGCTGCATGCGGCGGATCAACTTTTTTTAGCCGTGCAAAAATGTTATGATCGGGATAATCTTTTAACAGTTCAATAAATTCACCGCTTTTAGTATCAAAAAAATGTTTGATTAACACACTATTAATTCCTGTTTTCTTTTGCATGTCTTCTAACACAGCAACTATACTCACCATTTTATCTTGCGCATCTTTCTTTTTTATTTGGTACTCATCAACTCCGTAATGATAAACATAAAACGCTTCTCTGAATGCACGGTATTTGTCGTTCAACAAATCCTGACACAAGCCCCATTTACTGTACGAGGCACTGCTCTGCTCCCAGCCTTTATTGAATTGACTGTTACCGCTAAGATTTAAAATGTTAAAAGCTTTTTTGAAATATTGTGTTCCGCCTAAGTCAGCCCATGTTTCCCAATCAAACCCAATAATAATGTTAGCATAAAAATCTAAAAAACTTGTTAATGGATCGAATGAGGCTTGATTAGCATACAAGGCTTGATTCTGTACATACTTGAAAGACCAATTGCCATCATTTATCGTAACCATAGGAGTTTGTCTGGTTGATTTATAAACCGGACGTGTAGAAACAATCACAACTTGTGCAGAATAATCTGTTTCATTAGCAGCGCCAGTAAAAAATATTGTAAACGAGCAGTCAATTTTTAGTCCATCCCATGCTTCGCCGGTAAATTGTGTGGTGTTCATATACGATTCCACAACACCAGCAAAATCAATTAACCGTTCTCTATTTTCAACGGATAGCCCTTCATAATTTACTGTTACATTGCAATTAAGTTCTTGTGAAAATGAAATTGCAAATGGAATTAAAATCAAAATTATCAGATTACGCATAAACATTTTAGCCTAAATTTTTAT
>JBDTRQ010000378.1:0-2677 GCA_039931535.1 Ignavibacteriota bacterium | reverse complement strand
TAAAATCAGTTAACATCTTCAAGCTTAACGATGAAGATAAAAAGTGGGTTGAACAAACTTTAGATGGAATGACGCTCTATGATAAGTGTACGCAGATATTTATGCCTGCCGTTTTTGGAAAAAGTTTAGATCAATCTTCAAAAGAATTTAAAGCTGCGTTAGATCTAGTAAAGATTCATGGTATTGGCGGAATTGTTATTTCAACAGGCGATGTTGATGAAACTGCTTCGATGATAAATGAGCTGCAGAAAAACTCCAATATTCCCCTGCTCGTTGCTGCTGATTTTGAAAATGGAATCGGTATGCGAATGAATGCTTCAAATACTTTTCCACATTCTATGGCTGTCGGTTCAACAAATGATCCTGATTTTGCATATCAAACAGGCGAAGCAACGGCTATTGAAGCGCTTATGCTTGGTGTTAATATTAATTTTGCACCCGTTGCTGATGTAAATAGTAATCCGGAAAATCCTGTAATAAATCTTCGATCTTATTCAGAAGATAAAAATTTAGTAACAAAATTTTGCAAATCATTTATTGAAGGATCGATTGAAGGCGGAATAATTCCAACCGCAAAACATTTTCCCGGTCACGGCAACACCCGTGTTGATTCGCACAAAGATTTACCTGTTATTGGCGGAAGTACAAATTATCTTTTTGAAAATGAACTTTATCCATTTATAGAATTAATAAAAGATAATGTTCCTGCTATAATGATTGGACATTTAGATGTTCCTGCGTTTGAAAGCAAAAAAGATTTGCCTGCTTCTCTTTCATACAACATCGTAACAAAACTGCTTAAAGAAAAATTAGGATATACTGGTTTGATTATAACCGATGCGTTAGATATGAAGGCTGTAACAAGTTTTTATTCCGATGGTGAGGCTTGTGTGCAAGCATTTAAAGCAGGTAATGATATTTTACTTATGCCGCCAAACATTAAAGATGGAATAACTGCTATTTACAAAGCTGTAAAATCGGGTAAGATTACTGAAAGCAGATTGAATGAAAGTGTTAGAAAAATTTTATCCGCTAAATGCTGGCTTAAACTTGAGAAAAATATTTTTAAAAATCAAGTGCTGCCAAAGCGAATTAGAATTGAGCAGAGTTACAAATTAGCCAAAACAATTGCTGAAGAATCTATCGTTGTTGTTAAGATGGAAAATAATCTCCTTCCGCTGGATTCAGCAAAGTATATCAAAACTTTATTATTAGATATAACGAATCGAAGCACAATGAAAAGCTCCCACTTTAGTGATATTTATAATGAGAGTTTTTCAATTTACAGCCGCACAACTTTAACTAGTTCTTCAAAAAAATCTGATTATCAATTTGCTTTGGATATCGCAAAAGATTGTGAATTGATTGTAGTAGCATCTTATTTTTACATTCAAAATGATGTGAATGGCAAAGCGTTATCAGACGCACAAATAAATTTTATTGATAATCTTTTAGCGTTGAATAAAAAAGTAATTATTATCAGTTTTGAAAATCCTTATGTACTTTCTCTTTTTCCAAAAGCAGAAAACTATATTTGTACTTTCAGTAATACAGAAGCATCGCAAAGAGCCGCACTAAATCTGCTAAATGGTTCAATTAAATCAAATGGAAGATTACCAATTACAATCCCGAACACTGAATTTAAAATTGGTTATAAGTGGCAGCCGCCAATTTGATATTATAATTTTACGGAGTTTTTATGATTAAATATTTTTCATTCATTTTATTTGCTGCATTATTTGTATCGTGTAATTCCAATACTGAATCTCAATCTTCAAATATTAAATTACCCGCAGGTTTTAAAATTGAAGTTTACGCCTCCAAAGTTCCAAATGCGCGTTCAATGGTGCTGAGTCCAAATGGGGTTTTGTATGTTGGATCAAGAAGCGCCGGTAATGTTTATGCCTTAGTTGATAATGATAAAGATTTTAAAGTTGATGAAATGTTTATCGTAGCATCAGGACTTGATATGCCTAACGGTGTTGATTTAAAAGACGGCGACCTTTATGTCGCTGAAGTAAATCGAATAATAAAATTTGCTGATGTAGATAATAACTTTAAAAATAATCCGGCTTATACCGTTGTTCGAGATGATTTTCCTACTGATAGAAGCCACGGTTGGAAGTTTATAAAATTTGGACCCGATGGAAAACTTTACGTTCCTGTCGGTGCACCGTGTAACATTTGTTTAAAGGAAAATGAAGACGAACGTTACGCATCCATAACACGAATGAATGCCGACGGAAGTGAGTTTGAAGTTTTTGCAAAAGGAATTAGAAACTCAGTTGGATTTGATTGGCATCCAACTACAGATGAACTTTGGTTTACTGATAATGGAAGAGATATGCTCGGCGATAACATTCCTCCGGATGAATTAAACTGTGCGCCTATAAAAAACTTACATTTTGGTTATCCGTTTTTGCACGGAAAAAATATTCTTGATCCTGAATTTGGTTCACAGGGCGATACTTCACTTTACACAAAACCTGTTCAAGAACTTGGACCGCATGTTGCAGCGCTCGGTTTGCAGTTTTACACAGGACAAATGTTTCCAGCAGAATATCAAAATCAAATATTTATTGCTGAGCATGGAAGCTGGAACAGAAGCCAAAAAATTGGATATAGAATTTCTTTGGTAAGATTAAACGGAAATAATGCTGTTAGCTACGAAACCTTT
>JBDTRQ010000377.1:0-3038 GCA_039931535.1 Ignavibacteriota bacterium | reverse complement strand
GAAGTATCGATAAAACCAAAGAGATCTCGCGTGATAAGAACAATTTCAAAACTTCCTGCAGATGCCGGAAAACTAATTGTTTCCGATGGCGTATTCAGCACAGGCGGAGAAATTGTTCATTTACCTCGTTTGGTTGAAATAGCTAAGAAATATGATGCACGAATTATGATTGATGATGCACATTCGGTTGGCGTTATTGGTAAAGGCGGAAGAGGAACGGCAAGTGAATTTAATCTTGAAAAAGATGTGGATTTAACTATGGGTACTTTCAGCAAAACATTTGCATCTTTAGGCGGATTTGTTGCAGGTTCCGAAAGAGTAATAAATTTTATTAAACATTTTTCATCTGCTCTAATTTTTAGTGCTTCACCAACTCCTGCTTCTGTTGCATCTGCGCTTGCTGCGCTGGATATTTTAGAAGCACAGCCGGAACTTGTTACTAAGTTAATTGATAATGCTAACTACATGAGAAAAAATCTTAAAGAAAAAGGTTTTAATGTTATCGATGGAAGAACTGCTATAGTACCTGTTATTGTTGGCGATGATGCTATTGCTTTTCAAATGTGGAAATTTCTTTACGATAACGGCGTGTTTGTTAATGTATTTATTTCACCGGGTGTTCCTCAAGGAAGACAAATGATGCGAACAAGTTATATGGCATCCCACAAAAAAGAACATCTTGATGAAATACTTGATGTTTTTGAAAGAGCCGGAAAACAATTAGGTCTTATTTAGTAACTGAAAACATTTTCTTAAAGCATACTCAAACGGGTATGCTTTTTTTATATAGGATAAACCATGTCAGAAATAAAAATCAAAAAAGTTGAAACCAAATCCGATCTTAACACATTTATAAGATGCCAATGGAATTTTTATAAGAATGATCCTTATTGGGTTCCGCCGCTAATTATGGAACGAAAAACTCTTCTCAGCAAAGAAAAAAATCCATTTTTCCAAAATGCATCAGCAGATTATTTTTTAGCCTATAGAAATAATGAATTTGTTGGACGTATCGCGGCGATAAAAAATGATCTTCATTTAAAATATCATGACGATAACTCAGGTTTCTTTGGATTTTTTGAATGCATTAACGATCAGCAAGTTGCAAATGCTTTGTTTGATACTGCAAAAAAATGGTTGAAGGAAAAAGGATTAACAAGAATGCTTGGTCCTGCAAATCCATCAAGTAATGATGAATGGGCAATGCTTCTGGAAGGATTTGATGATCCGCCGCGCTTACTTATGACTTATAATCCAAAATATTATTTGGAGCTTTGTGCAAATTATGGAATGACAAAAGCAAAAGATCTTTTAGCTTATAAACTTGAAAATCATAAAGTAATGGGTTCCGAAAAACTAAAACGTGTTCAACAAATTGCTCGTGATAGATATAAGCTAAAAATAACTTCATTAGATATGAAAAACTTTGCTAAGGAATTAGAAAAAGTAAAAGTTGTATACAATAAAGCCTGGGCTCCTAATTGGGGATTTATTCCAATGACCGATGCGCAAATTGATGCGATGGCAAAAGATTTAAAACCTTTGGTAGAACCATCTCTCGTCCTGTTCGGTGAGATTGATAATCAGGTAATTGGTTTTGCTTTAGTAATGCTGGATTACAACTACATCTTTAAACAGATAAATGGAAAGCTGCTTCCATTTAATTTTATAAAGTTGTTCACACAAAAGAAAAATATTAAATGGGCAAGAATTATTACTCTTGGTTTAGTACCCGAACAGCAAAAAAAGGGTTTGGATGCTGTATTTTATTGGGAGATTGTTAATCGTGCTCACGCTGTTGGAATTGATCTGGGCGAAGCAAGCTGGATACTTGAAGATAACGAAATGATGAATCGTGGTGCTGTTGTTATGGGCGGCTATCCATATAAAAAATACAGGGTTTGGCAAGTAGATTTATAATTTTTCAAAGTAATTTTTTAAATGAGGAGTAAATGCGAGTCCTCATCTTCTTAATCGTTTTAAGCAATTTAGTTTTTGCTCAATACGATTCCTCAATGTACAATCTTATCAAAACAACTTATGAAAGAAGTTTTGATACACATATCGTTTACAAATACCTTCACCCAAACTCAGAGCAAAAAACAAAAGCAGCAATTTTAAGTATTGCTCAAAGTGAAGACACATCTTTCGTTCCTGAATTATTAAAATTAAATTTAAATAAATATGGAAGTGAAGTTTGTTTTGCACTTGCACAAATTGGAAATTGTAATCAGTCACTAAATTTCTTGTGGAAATTTTTATACGCCTTTCCCCCGTCCGAAACCTTTCCAAAAATATTTTTTGCAATTGGTAAGATTGGAACAGACAACGATCTAAGAAGAATTGTTGAGTTTTATAATTCATTCGATGGTCCAATCTTTCCTTATGAGGGAATCTCTGAAGCAATACTACAATTTCAGATTCGTGGAATAAAAAGTGATGATGCAAAATTGATTTTGGAGAATGAAGTTTTACATTCTCTATCGACAAAATTAAGAATAAAAGAAGCGCTATTTACATTATCGAGATATAAGAATTCCGCGTTAACAGATGAACAATTTCAAGATTTTATTCAAACTATTTTTGCCAACGAAGACGATACAGAGTTTAAACAGTTTGCTTTGATGAATATTGATAAAGATTTGTTTTTAGAGGATGTATTTAATATAGATAACCCGTTATTAGCTATACAATTTTTAAAAATACTACACTTTTTTCATTTCAAAAATCAATTTTACCCAAATAATAATATTGAGCTATATTTAAAATTCCTAAATGATAAAAATCCAAATGTTACATTACAATCTGCAGTCTCTATAAAAAATTTAAAAGATACAATAAATGATTCGAGTAAATTATTTATAAAAAATAAAATAGATTCACTTCTTTTTGATTCAACTAAATCATTGAGTTTTAAAGGTGAACTTTTCCTTTCAAGATTTGAATTGTTTGGAGATTATGAAGAACATATGTCTTTATTTGAAGGTGGCATTTCAATTGATATAGACCAGTTCCTTATTTTTAATATACGAAGTTTT
>JBDTRQ010000376.1:0-3770 GCA_039931535.1 Ignavibacteriota bacterium | reverse complement strand
CAAAATGATGGCAAATCGGCCAATGATGTAGCCGAATGCCAACTGCAAAAATGTAAAGTTGCCGTTCTGGATGAACGACTTACCGGGCACGCTGAGAAACGTGACCGTGCTGGTTTCGGTCGCAACGATCGAGAGCAGCAGCGCCCATGTCGGCAGCTTGTGGCCAGCCAAAAAGTAGTCGCGGTTGTTCTTCTGGCCGCGGCCCAGCCAAATGCCGAGCAGTGTTGTCGCGAGCAGGTAGAATACAACGATCAGCGTGTCGAGCGTGCCGATAGCAACAGAGATGGCGGCGGGCAAAGCGAACACACCGGCGAGACTCCAGCGCTCGCGTTTTTCTGAATTGGAATCGCGTTTTTCCGAAACGGGGCACGAGCGCTTCGGAGAAATTGGGCCGCGATTGGCGGAAGAACTTCACCTTAAATCATGCTGTTTTGCCCAATAGTCCGGGCAGCGCAGTTCTGTATCTATTTTGCGCAACTCGTCTACTTTGCGAAACGGCTGCTGCATAAAATAAAAAGTTCACAAGTCAACCATTGCCCTCATTCAAGTTCGCACCGTCGTACTCCACCTATGCTTGAGCACCTGACAACAGAAGCCCGGAACCCGGCTTCTGAAGACCTTGAAGGATTTGGGATGACTGAATGTGCGCCGATGATTACGTTTACTCGTCCGGGAAAAGTTTTACCAGGTTCTGCAGGACAGCCATTAAAAACAAACGAAATAAAAGTTATTGATGGAGAAATTGTAAATCGCGGCAGAAATGTTATGCAGGGTTACTACAATCGTCCAGAAGAAACTGCGGCAATTATAAAAGACGGCTGGCTGTACACTGGCGATTTAGGTTATCTTGATGATGATTGCAGAATTTTTATCACGGGAAGAAAGAAAGAAATAATTGTTTTATCAAACGGTAAAAATATTAATCCCGAAGAGATTGAAAATAAAATTCTAAGTATGACCGATGTGATAACTGAGATAGGTGTGTTTGAAAAATTAGATATGCTGTATGCAGTAATTTATCCTGATTATCAAAAAGCAAAACAACTTGGGATTGAAAATGTTGAAGAGATGTTGAAATGGGATGTGATTGATAAATACAATCAGATGGTTACTCCTTATAAAAAAGTAATGAAGTTTAGTTTAGTTAAAGAACCGCTGCCGCGAACTAGATTGTTAAAGTTAAAAAGGTTTTTGCTGCCAAAACTTGAAATGATTTCAAAGGAAAAATTGGAATCTATTGTAGAGCCTACTTTTCAGGAGTACACATTATTAAAAGATTTTTTGCAGCAGCAGAAAGATATAACTGTTCATCCATCCGATCATCTGGAAATTGATTTAGGGTTGGATTCATTGGATAAAGTTAATCTTGGTGTTTATCTTGAATCTAACTTTGGAATTAAACTTAGTGAAGCTGAACTTGTTGCGTTTCCAAATATTATTAAGCTTGCCGAAAACATCAGAGATAAAAAAACAAAGTTAAGTGTTGAAGCAATAGATTGGGGACAAATATTTAAAGAACAGCTTGATCTTGATCTGCCTAAAAGCTGGTTCACGCATAATTTTATGAAGAATGGTGCAAAGGTTTTTCTTAAACTTTATTTTAGATTGAAAGGTGAAGGATTAGAAAACATTCCCAATGGTCCTTTTATACTTGCACCGAATCATCAAAGTTTTTTTGATGGATTGTTTGTTGCCGTTTTCCTAAAAAATAAATTGATGAAGCAGACTTACTTCTATGCAAAAGAAAAGCATGTAAAAAATAGTTTTTTGAAATTATTAGCGGCAAAGAATAACGTTATTGTTATGGATATGAGTGATTTAAAAACATCACTGCAAAAAATGGCTGAGGTTTTAAAGCGTGGAAAAAATATAATAATTTTTCCAGAAGGTACTAGAACACAATCAGGTAAAATCGGAGATTTCAAAAAAACATTTGCAATACTTAGTCGTGAATTAAATGTTCCAATAGTTCCTGTTGCAATTAGCGGTGTTTATGATGCACTTCCACGCGGCACACATTTCCCTAAGCCGTGGAAAAAAATCAATGTAAAGTTTTTAAAACCAATTTTACCGGAAAATCATTCTTATGAGTCTCTAACTAATGCTGTGCAAACAAAAGTTTCGGAGCAGTTAAATAGAAAATAATTCGTCACGGTCATTCCCGCGGAGGCGGAGATCTAATAATTTTAAATACATTGGATTCCCGTTTTCACGGGAATGACAGGCCTGTAATACAAAATAGAAGATTTTCACTTAATGAAAAAAATAGGTTTAATACTTTTAATAATAATCATTCTTCCTATTGCATTTCTTTTGTTTAACGAGCTTGGAAAGTTAAATGAAAACGAACAGGTACTTGAACAAATCTATAATAACCAGCTTCAAGCAATTTTATTTTCTGTAAATCAATATTCAGAAGATATAGTTCGAACCACAGCAAACACCATTATTGATAAAGTTGAATTTTCTTCAGATAGAATTTCAGAAGACAAACAGTTTAATTTATTAATTAACGAAGGAAGAAAGTTTTCTTTTTTATTTGTTACGGATAGTTTGAACTCACATGAAATGAGATTTTATTTCCGGCAGAACGAAATTCAATCAAATATTGATTCAGTTAAAAAATATTTTAGAAATATTTTGCTGCAAAATGAAGCAATTGTAAATAAACTTTATGCCTATCGTGAACAAGGCTACAGAAAAATAGAACCAATCATTCTTCCAAATTCTAATAACCAATCCTTATTAATTTTTGCGAGCGGAGTGTTAAACTCAAAAAGAATTTATGGCGCAGTAATAAATCCACAAGAATTTATCACTCAAAATCTTTCTTCAAGATTACAGGAAGTTGCTAAAGATGAGTTTGTAATTTCAGTTGTAAATCCTAAAACTGGATATCAGTACAATTCCACAAAAGATTTTAAATCGCGTCCACTGCAAGCTCAAAAAGCTTTGTGGATTTTTCCCGATTATAATTTGGGAATTACATTAGTTGGCCAATCAATTCAGGATCTTGTTGAAGAACGTGCTATGAACAATTTATTATTGATTGGAATTTTGCTTTTAGTTTTGGCTGCTGCAGTGTGGTTTGTTTATCGCTCTGTTAAAAAAGAGTTGGAGTTTGCACAGGCAAAAACTGATTTTGTTTCCAATGTATCACACGAATTGCGAACTCCACTTGCACTTATAAGTATGTTTGCAGAAACACTGGAAATGGATCGTGTAAAAACAGAAGAAAAGAAAAAAGAGTATTACTCAATTATCAGTCACGAGTCCAACCGTTTGGGAAGAATTGTAAACTCAATCTTAAATTTTTCTAAAATGGAAGCTGGCAAACGTAACTTTGTTTTTGCTGAAGAAGATTTAAATGAAGTTATAATTCAGGTTTATCAGAATTACAGCTACCATCTTTACAACAAAGGATTTGAATTTGAATATGAACCGGGAATTGATATTCCCAAAATTATTATTGATCGTGAAGCAGTTTCTGAAGCGATAGTTAATCTTATAGACAACGCAGTTAAGTACAGTGATAAAATTAAATTTATTAAAATGATTATCGGTAGTGAAAATAATTTTGTGTTTATAGAAATTCAGGATAAAGGGATTGGAATTTCTGAAGAAGATCAGAAAAAAGTTTTTGATAAGTTTTATCGTGTTTCATCGGGATTAGTGCATACAACAAAAGGTACTGGACTTGGACTATCGCTTGTAAAACAAATTATGGATGCACACAAAGGTAAAATAGTTTTAAAAAGTAATGATATCAA
>JBDTRQ010000375.1:0-2452 GCA_039931535.1 Ignavibacteriota bacterium | reverse complement strand
GAAAAAATAGATGAATGAATTGTAATATCACCTCTTGTTAAGTCTTTTGTAACAGTTACTTTATTTTCAGCAACCATTCCGAGCATATCATCACAAGCAGGATCATGTAAAGGATCTTTTTCATATTCAATTGAATTGGTTATAAATATTTGTCCTGCATTTGCATCACCCTTTTGCGATGCAACAATAGTTGCCCTTCCATTTAGAGTTCCTTCTACTCTCAAATTACCTTTTTCGACATAAATCACTCCGTTCGGAGCTAATGTTGTTAGAGGAACAGTGCTATAACCGGTATAGCTGCCCGAACCAATTTTAAGTCTATATTTAACGTCACCATTTGATAAAAAATTTAAATCAACAGTTGTAACTTTCCCTGAATTTGTGGAATCTCTAAATATCTTTCCATTATCGTAAGCGGCGGTTCGTATAATACTAGTATCAAAATCAAGAGGTATAGGTTCAGTAATCTTAGTACCACCAAAAAACTCTGGGTGTGAACTAGCATTGTAAAGTTTAATACCTTTTGAAGTGGTAACAGGACCTAAAAAAACTGGATTGTAATAGCAATTTACCCAATCATTAGCATGAAACCTTCCCTGAAAGGTATCGCCTGTTGCAGCCCAAACACTTCCAAATACATTATAGAAGTTTCCAAACAGAGCAAAGTTTTCTGGTTCTAAAAGTATTTCAACTTTTTTTGAAACACCATTATATGTTCCAACTGATGTTATTCTTCTACTATCCCAACCGACAGTATCTATATCAACATTATACGAACCATCTGCAAATGAAATATTAGAAAAACCAGCCATCCAGTTTTTATTAAGATAAAGCTTATTTATTGCGATATTAGCGCCACTAATAGCAATGCTTTGTGCTCTTGTAACAGTATAATAATCAGAAAAATTTTCTGTTATTGATACGCTTCTATTTAGAATATTTCTTCCGAATAATGCGAATATTGTACTAAATAACATTACTAATATTACGGAGATTTTGCCGCCCATAATAAATACCTCTTAATTTCTTTTTAAATTTTTTGATGTAACAGTTAATCTACGCCAGAATGCTTCAGTGTATTTTTCATCAAATGCAAATGGATCTTCTACTCTGAAGGAAATTTTTATATAAGTTGCTAAACCGGGTGAAACCAATGGAGTTGAAAGTGTATCATATAATGCACCCAGATATTGAAATTTAAATTCAGTAATGTTATTACTTACTATGTATGGAAAATCCGTATTTACTTTTCTATATAAAATTCTATCTCTTGGATTTGGAGTATTACTTAATGCAGTGGTTGGGCTTACGTAATAATACACAGTGTCATAATCTCCGTCCTTATCTACATCAAAAACAATTTTTATAGAAGAAGTGTCACCTAATGTAACCTTTGGTAAATCATTCATATTCATCGGATCTGCACAATATCCGATTTTATTGAAATCACTATCAACAATATTTGCAACATTAACTACCTCAACTTGAAGGTTTACATCGTGACCAGTTGCGTTATCAACCGCATAAACATTTTCATTAAGTTTTAATAGATTTAAAAGTAAAATGCCGCCTATAATTGTAGCACCTACGATATCTAAAATTGTTGTATATCCCATAAAGTGTTCCTTTTTACCTCATTATTCCAATAGAGTCCAAAAACTAAAAATGGTAGTTAACTTAACAGTATCCATCATTGCTGAACTAAAAACTGAAACAGTCATTTTTTTATGATAAGTTTTGATACCTGAAGTTACATCTGGATTTGCATCAGATACATAAACAACCTTTGATCTAATTTCGAATCCAGTAGCTCCACCGGTTTGTGGATTTTTTAAAGAAAGCGTGTCTAAATAGTAAAGATTATTATAATCATCAAAATCATTAAAGTTAGGATAAACTTCACCACCTTCTTTGCCTAAGGTTGTAGAAAAAACTGTTGGGCTGTTTATTAATATAGTACTATCCAAAGCTACAGCATCAAAAGCTTTATCTTTAGCTTCTTCTATTAGGGAGTTTGCTAAAGATGTGGCAACAATCCCAAACTTAGAATTATAGGATGCTTGTGCTGATGTTAAATGAATGCTATTGAATCTTAGTACAAGAAATGATAATAGCATCATTGCACCCATTGAAAGCATTGTTTGTCCGGTATTCATTTAAGTTAAACCAATTTTTTAATAATTTAGACTGATAGAGTCAAGTATCAAGCCAGAAATAGTTATAAATTCTTGTCTTATTATATTTAATAAGGTTCTTATAATGTGCGATTTTGAGATTAATGACGTATTCAAAGATTTGATTAGGGAATAAATTAAATGTTTCTTCTTTGAATCGGACCAAACTCATAACAGACAATTTTTGTCCCAAATGTGGCGGTAATATTTACATAACTTCTTTACTTGTAAAACTTTATAGTAGTAAAAATTGTGGAATTTTAATTAAACATATTATA
>JBDTRQ010000374.1:0-3453 GCA_039931535.1 Ignavibacteriota bacterium | reverse complement strand
CAGGAAAGTTAAATATCAAACCGTCTGGCATTATTCCTATGCAGTTTATCAAACCAAAGTTGCCGCCTGCTAATGCAGCAACATCTATATGCAGATTTTTCAAACCCCAGTTATTAGAATTAATCATTCCAATTCTGGAATTGATATAATAAAGAGTATATCTGTCTGACTGTTGAAAATGATGTGGGTCAAGTTTCATTCCCTCGAACCAAACTGTTTTTTGCACCTTCATAAAATTTTAACCGCTTTTATTACTTGTAAGAAATGATATGTTTATGTAATGCACTAATCATCTACTTGAACTGAGATCGAATTTTCATGAACAGAAATTATCAACTGATCAGGACCTTTTCCAACATCAACTAACTGCTGCCATCCATCCGCTGCTGGAGAATGGAAATCAGCAATTATTCCAAGAAACGTTGTTTCTTTTTTTATTTCAAGCTTATCTAATTTAAAAATCTCACCAGGAACCATGGTTCTTTCAAAAGTAGAATTAGCAATTAAATCTGATCCTAAAGTTGCATCAGGATTTTTAGTTAACGACTCAAAACTTGAAAAACGAAATTTATCAGCATTGGTTAACTGATAAATAGTAACGACCACCGCATTGCCGTTATTTGTATTTTGATCACATTCAAATTGGACTTGAATCATTTCTTTACCACTACCGCACCCCGAAAATAAAACCAATATAATAACTGAAAGAAATTTTAGTAATATGTTTTTCATAACTTTAATAGAATAATTTATTGATAAAAAATTATAGTGATTTATTTAACCTTAATATTCATTCATTTCATTTTTAGCAGAAATTCGTTTTTGATATCCTTTAATAAATGGTGGTCTAAAATATTTCTTTTCAAGATGGTATGGATCTGAAATATATTTTTTATAACTCGATTTAATGGCTTCCAGAGTTTTTATTTTTTTTGTATAAGGAAGAAGATTATCCAAAGCAGAAGTTTGTTTGCTTATAGTTTCCTTTTCAATCAATTCCGGATCGAGGCTCTGAAGCAAAGACTGGCTTCCTTCAGTAACAGAAGTTCTATAACCTTCTAAAAGACCAATTTGATGTGAAAGTAATTTTTGTGTTTCTTCCTTTATTAAACCAATTCTCTTTTTTTGTTCTTCAGGGCTTATATCCTGATTAAATAAATATTCTTTAATATCTTTTAAAGATCCTGTTGGAATAGTCTGATAAATAGTAACACCAAAGAATTCCTGCCTAAACTGTAAAAATCCCTGAATTAATTTTACAACTGTGTCTAAAAGAATATCAACAGATTCAGAAAAATGTGCACTAAAGGAATAATCTGCTGCTGGTTTTAATGAAGCTTGAGCTGATGTGGATTTCACATTAGATATAACTTCTGGTTTTTCATCAAAATTTATGTTTGCGGAAGGATTATCTTTTTTGTTTTGTATGGACAAATTATGATCTAAAAACTTAGCCGCAAAATATTCTGACAATACCTTATTTACATCACCTGGCACCATCTTCTCTAAACCCTGCATTATCGACATTCTTAGCATTTCACCTTTCAAAGGCGATGCATCATAAAAATATTTTTCCGAAAGGTTTAAAATAGAATCTGATACCAATGCTACATCTTCTAAGAATGGATTTGAAAAGAACATTGTTTTTTGATCATCAAAATTTGGGGTGCTTATAGTTTTAACTTGCTCCAGCACAACATCCATTTCATAATCGCCAATTTTAATAACATCTCCAGATTTTAGAGAATTTTCGGTATTAGGAAAAATCCTTTCACCATTTAAGTATGTAAAGTTTGCGGAACCTAAATCAATTATTTGGATAATCCCTTCGGTATCTAAAATTTTTGCGTGAGAGCGTGAAATAATTTTACGCTGATCTTCAAGTATAATTTCATTATCACTTTCCCTTCCAAGTTTTACAGGAAATCCAGTGAATTCAAATTTTTTATCAAATGAAGTATCAGAGATTTTTCTGAGGGTGATTTTTAGTTTCATATTATTTTTATTCGATTATTTGTTAAGGTTTTTATACAGCTTCGCCCAGTCAGTCACAGTGAAACTTTTTTTTGATTAAAGCAATTCAAATTTTCTGATAAAATCGCTAAAAATTTAAACGCCTAAAAAATCTTTTATAACAATAAAATATATTTAACAAAAACAGATGATGAATAACTTACATAAGTATTTAGAATTATTTACCATGAAAATGTAAGTAGTCATAAAAACACAATTAACAGATCAATTAAATTTAGTACAGTAA
This sequence comes from Ignavibacteriota bacterium, assembly GCA_039931535.1. GTDB lineage: Bacteria > Bacteroidota > Ignavibacteria > Ignavibacteriales > Ignavibacteriaceae > IGN3. The sequence goes on along the minus strand of JBDTRQ010000374.1, from coordinate 1,193 downwards.
CAATATCTTGATTATAATAAAAATATAATTTTCTATCATGTATTTTTATTTATATAACTGGTTCGAATTATTTCAGTCTCTATTTTAAAAATCTATGCTCTCTTAAACTTACATCATTTAAACATCACTTTAAATACCGTCTGCTAAATTTTTTTTAATACAAATGTTATAAGAAGCTTTGGGTTACCATGCTAAAAATTCTCCTTGTTGGTAGTATTAATAATCTATGTTATCAAATATTTAGGAATAAAACTAGCTTACATGCCATGGTTTATTAAATTAAATAAATTAGATTTCTTTTTGATTAATTAAAAGTTCATCGAGGTATAAAATTGAAGAGATTAAAAGATGTTATAAAATATAAAAACGGGGTGTTTGGGCTATCGGAGTTTATTTGTTTTTTAATTTCATAGTAACTTATTCTTAAGAAAACAATCCTCAATTATTTTCTTGTTCAAGATGAATGATTTATTAATTAACTCTAAAGGTTTTTAAAAGTAGTTTCATCGGTTATGTGAACAATTACTGTTCTGTTTATTAGTTCAATCGAAATTGCAAGGTGATTTTTATTTTCGATTTTAACAATGGTTCCGCAGACACCAATAAAAGCACCGTTTGTAATTTCTACCTTAGTTCCACTCATTAATCCTTCAATAACTTCAGGCTGTCTATCTGCATTAATAATTCGCTTTAAATTTTCAATCTGCCATTCAGGAATAATTGCAGGCTTGCCGGTATCACATAAACAACGAACAACATGCTTGTCCTCTAAAGAGAGTAATCTGTCCTTTTCAGTTGCAAAGATAAAAATGTAACTTTTAAACAATGCCTCAATAATTTCTTTTTTTCTATCAGTCCACTGTTTAATAGTTTTCATTGTGGGAAGAAACACCTCAATTTCATTTACCCTTAATGATTGTTCTACCTTAAACTCGGCACGTGAATGAGTGTATAAGACATGCCAATTTTTAATATTTTGTACTTCAGCCATTTTCAAGCTATATCAATATTTGGATATCTGAAATTAAAATTATAGTTACGTTCAATTAAAATTTTACTTTTAAATAAATTATTTGTAAAAAACTTTGACAATAAATTTTACTTAGATTTTTGTTCATAAACAATTGATGAAAAATCTTTTATAAGCAAAAATAAAAACTAAATATATTTGAGATACAACTTAAATCTGTACT
>JBDTRQ010000373.1:0-2404 GCA_039931535.1 Ignavibacteriota bacterium | reverse complement strand
CTATTGCATACTGGATATTGGAAGCCGGATTAAAGGGACATGGATATTAATTACAAATTTTATACTCAGGGTATTTTTCTTTTATTACAGACTTTAACGAATTGATTTTAGTCTGCATTACATTTAACAACTGATGATATTTTGGTTCTTCTCTCAGGTTTTCAAAATAGGGAAATAAAGTGATCCGCTTCATATCACGCCACCCTTTATTTATAGCTTCTTCCCATAATTTAAATGCATTCTCTTTTTCATTTAGGATAGCATAAATTTCAGCCAATGAAATATAATCCATACTAGAAGATGCCATGGGATGTTCAGCTAAAGACTCAATGTATTCCTTCTTCTGAGCTGCTAATATTTTCATAGCTTCATCCTTTTTATTTAGCTTTAACAGGGTATGAGCATAATAATATTCCGGGTTTTTTGTATCCGTAAGTTTGATTAAGCTATCAATATCTTTTTTTGCCAATTCATAATTACCCTTTACTGCTTCTAACTGACCACTTATATACCATGCAACAGTGAATTTATTATTCATGGCTAACGATTGATCAATATATTTTTTTGCTTCATTAAAATTTTCTGCATTTAAATAAAATTCACCCAACATCAATAGTGCAAAAGCATTTTCAGAATCCATAGCAACTGCCTTTTTACCCCACTGAATAGCTAGAGAATTGCATCCTAAAATTTTATAAACAATTCCGCTGCTTATCATTACCCAAATATTATCAGGCTCCAGTAAATTAGCTCTTCTCAACCAAAAAAGCGCCTCATCCAATTTTCCTGAAGAGAGTTTGATTTGTCCATAGTTTAACATTGCGGAAACAAAGTTAGGATTTAATTTAATTGCCTTTTCATAATTAAATGATGCTAATTCTTTTTCACCCAGGTTGTCATAAGTTAATGCAACTGCTTTATAACCTTCCGATAAGTTGGGATTAATGCTTAAGGATTTCTTGCTGAATACCAAAGCGGAGTCGTACCAATCTTCACTATAACCGTATTTTAGAACACGTTGATTATAAGCATCTGCAAGCCCTGCCAAAGCTAAGGCATAATTCGAATCAATGTTCAAAGCTTTCTTAAACATATTGATTGCCCTGTCATTGTCTTCGTTGTTATAATTATAATAATTTTGTCTTCCTTTTAAATAAAAAGCATAAGCGTCAGTATTTATAGTGCTGTTAGTTTTTATTAATTTTTTTTCAAGAGGCAGCAGATTTGTCTGAAGCGCCGCTGCAATCTTTTCAGCAATTTCAGACTGAATAGAAAAAATATCTTTCAATTCACGGTCATAAGTTTCAGCCCAAATATGAATATCACTATAGGCATTAATTAATTGCGCTACTATCCTTACCCTGTTTCCCGAACGCCTTACACTTCCCTCAAGAATTGTTTCAACACCAAGTTCTTTTCCTATTTCTCTTATGTTTTTATCCTGGTTTTTATATTTCATCACAGATGTGCGGGAAATTACTTTTAGCCCGCTGATTTTTGATAGGTGTGTTAATATATCTTCAGTAACTCCATCGCTAAAATATTCATCTTCTTTTGAATCGCTCATGTTTTGGAAAGGCAAAACAGCAATCGACCTGCTTCCAATTGAAATTTCAACTTTCGGATTAGAGGGAAATAAAATATACAATGCTATTACAACCAATGCACCAACAAAAAATGTGGAGTGTATAATAATTTCACTTAGTTTTACTTTTTGTTTGTCCTCTTTCCCATGATTCCACGCAAGCACTATTGTGGAGAATAATCCAAATACCAAAAAAATTAAAGGAATATCAAATAAATATGAGGGTAGTTTGTATCTTAAGCTGAACAGCTGCAATACGCCAATTATTGTTAATGCAGTGCTTGTATATATAGCAAGCCATTTACGTACTTTTCTATCTTTTACTTCCTGAAATAATTTGGTATGTAATGACATAAGATTTTCAATTTTGTATAATTTAATCAATGAAGAACAGAAACCTGAGCCATATTTATTGGTTAGTACTGAATAATCACTAAAGTGGTAAACACATTAATCTTCCTACCGATTATTAATTTTCAATAAACGCTTTATAATTTGCTTATCCTGTTTATAATAATAAAAATAAAAAGTTAAAGAAAAAAACAGTAATAAATAAATCTGATGTTAGTTTTCAATTTACTTGATTAAAACCAATTTCTGAGATGATGTAAATTTTTCTGCAGTAAGTTTGTAAATGTACATTCCGCTTGAAAGCTTTGATGCATCAAATTCAATTTCATAACTACCAGCCGGTCTAAATTCATTAACGAGCGTTGTTATTTCGTTTCCAAGCATATCATAAACTTTTAATGTTTGCCAACTGCTTACTGGCGATTGCCAACTGATCTTTGTTGTTGGATTAAACGGATTTGGATAATT
>JBDTRQ010000372.1:0-10737 GCA_039931535.1 Ignavibacteriota bacterium | reverse complement strand
ATCCAAATCAAAAATCAATCATAATGAACTAAGAGAACTTGAATCAAAAGATGAGTTAGACAAATATATCCTTGATTTACCTGATCAGGAAAGAATGATATTTGTTCTTAATAAGATTGAAGGATATACGATTGAAGAAATATCCGATATGATGGGAATAAAAAAAGATCAGGTAAAAGTTCATTTGGATATTGCCATTAGCAAACTTGTAAGCAGTGAGTCCTCACTTGCAAATGAAACTGTGATGACTGAAAAAATTTCTAAAGTTATTCCTGAACTACAGCCGTCTTTGGAAGTAAGAAACGGAATTTTTTCTTTCATAATGGATGTGAAAATCCGTGAGCAAAAAGAACAAGAAAAAATTGCAGATACACTCGCGGATAAAGAGAAAAAAGCTAAAGGCGAAGAAGAAATTCCGCATGAGAAAGAATCCTACACTGATGAAGAAATCGTAAAACCTAAGAAGCAGTTTAATTTTAATCCTGAGTTATTTAAAAAAATTGCTTACGCTATCTTAGGGTTGGGTATAGCAATTGCTGCGTACATTTTTATTACTTCCGGCGGCGGTTGGGAAGTCATACAACTTTCAGGTCAGCCAAAATTAAACGATAAAGTTATGAGCAAAAGCGATGACTTTGCATCAGAAAGCACAATCGAAACTGATGCAAGTTCATCCATTACTGTTGCAATTCCTACTCTGGGAAGATTGTTAATAGATAACTCATCAGTTATTTCAAGAACAAAAAATGGAAATGAAATAAAATTAGACAAAGGACAAATTAGAAAATTTGAAGGTGATGCTTCTGATGTTTTAAATGTTATTACTCCATTAGCTAAGTTTACAGAATTATATAAAGGCAGCGCATTCCGATTGAATGTTGATGAAAGCGGAACTTGTAAATTAACTGTAGAAAGCGGCTGGGTAATAGTTAATATAAAAGATTTTGATTCTTATGTTCCTAAGAATTTTGATTGTCTAATCGCGAGAGGCAGATATGCAATTCCTTATCCTGCGTATTCATCTCCGGATTTGATTACTCTTCTTCAAAATTTTAGCGGTATAAATGATCCTTCGGTTGGAACAATATTATCAAAAATGACAAAGAAAGAATCTCTTTCTCTCTGGCATATAATTCAACTAATTAGCACAGAGAATAGAAGCGTTGCTTTTGATAGACTGAATGAACTAATTCCTGCCCCGCCATCAGTTACAAAAGAAGGAATTCTTGCTCTGCATAAATCTATGCTTTTAGATTGGCGGCAGGAAATTGAATTGAAAATGGATTAGCATTAAACTGAAAATTAAAAACGGTGATTAGTATGAAAGAAATAACTGTTAAAATACCAGAAAAAAAATTAGACTTTTTTATGGAATTGGTTGACCAGTTGGGAATTGAAGTTTCTCACGAGATAGACGTTCCCGAAGAACATAAAAACATTGTTCGTGAGCGAATAAAAAATTCCAACTCAAACCCTGAACAACTTTTAGATTGGAATAAAATTCAAAATAATTTTCCATTCAAGTAAATGTTGTTTAAGGTAAAGATTGAACCCGACGCTGTTGAGGATATACAAGGCGCTCTATTATGGTATGATAAACAACAAGAAGGGCTTGGAAAAAAGTTATTTATAGAAATTAAATCTTGTATAAAACTTCTTAAATCTAACCCTTTCTACCATGTTAGATATGATCGAGTGCGCTGCCTTCCCTTAAAAAGATTTCCCTTTATGCTGCACTTTTCAATTAATGAATCTGAAAAATTAGTTATCATCAGAGCAATGTTTAACACTTATAGAGATGTAAAAACCTGGGAACAGAGAAAGCCAAAGTATTAACTTAGGATTAGCGGCAGAAAATTGAATTGAAGATGGATTAAAAACTAAAATAAGATTTAAAACAACAAAGCCAATTCAAAGATGAATTGGCTTTTACTTTTATTACAAAAATTATTTATCGCTTGGGCTTATAAAAATGCGAGCTTTGCCCAAAGAAAACTTCTGCGGCTTCCATAACCGTTTCAGATAATGTCGGATGAGGATGAATTGTTAATTTTAAATCTGTAACATTAGCTCCCATTTCAATTGCAAGAACGCCTTCTGCAATTAACTCACCAGCGCCAGGTCCGCAAATTCCAACACCAAGAATTCTCTGTGTTTCTGGATCAACAATTAATTTTGTTACGCCATCATTTCTATCAAGTGTTACCGCTCTGCCGCTTGCCGCCCACGGAAATTTTGCAACCTCATATTTTATTCCATCTTTCTTTGCCTGCTCTTCAGTTATTCCTGCCCAGGCAATTTCGGGATCAGTAAACACAACGGCAGGAATTGCGAGCGGCTCAAAAGCAACTTTATGCCCTGCAATAAACTCTACTGCTGTTCTTCCCTCGTGAGATGCTTTATGTGCAAGCATTGGTTCACCGGCAATATCGCCAATCGCAAAAATATTTGGATCAGTTGTTTGCAATTGTTTGTTAACTTTTATCCAGCCGCGATCTGTAAGTGTAACTTTTGTATTCTCTAATCCGAGTCCGCGTGTTTCAGGTTTCCTTCCTATCGACATTAAAACATAATCATAAACTTTGTCAGTAGTATTTCCTTTATCATCCTGAATTTTAACACTTATTCCATCTTTAACTTCTTTTCCCGAAGGGACGAGTTCTCGCATCTCTAAAACTTTGCTGTTCGTCATAACTTCAGCAAAAGATTTTTTGATACGTATTGAAAGATAATTTACAAGATCGCGGTCAGCACCGGGTAAAAGTCCGGGCATCATTTCTACAACTGAAACTTTTGTACCAAGTGCTTCATAAACAGAACCAAGCTCAAGTCCGATATATCCGCCGCCAATTACTAAAAGTGATTTGGGAATTTCTGGAAGATCAAGTGCCGATGTTGAATTGAGTAATCTTTTGGATTGAATATTTAATGATGGAATTGTTGCTATAACTGATCCGGTTGCAATAATAGCTTTTTCAAAACTATGTTCTATTGCTTGTCCATCAACTTTTTCAATTTTTAATGTAGTTGAGTTAATAAAACTAGCTCTGCCCTGAATAAAATTTATTTTTCGTTGTTTGGAAATTTGTCCTAATCCGCCGGTAAGTTTATCAACAACATTATTTTTGAAATCGCGAAGTTTGTTAATATCAATTTTAGGCTTCCCGAATTCTATTCCCCAATTTTTTGCATCTTCTGCTTCGTGAATAAGTTTTGCAACGTGAAGTAAAGCTTTGGAAGGTATGCATCCTCTGTAAAGACAGACACCGCCGGGATTTTTATCTAGATCAATTAAAGTAACATTCATTCCAAGATCAGCAGCAAGAAATGCGGCAGCATAACCACCTGGTCCGCCACCTATAACTGTTAATTTTATTTTATCACTCATTTAAATATTTCCTTTAGAAAAATAGAACTCAGATAACACTAATCAGCGAAAACCCACGTAATCTGCGTTACCTGCCTGCCGGCAAAAGCAGGTCAGTGTTCTATTGATTTATAATAATCTAAGTGGCTGTTCAAGAGCTTCAACAACAAACCGTAAAAATCTAATTGCATCAGCGCCATCAATAATTCTATGATCATAAGATAAAGACAATGGTAACATTAATCTTGGTTCAAAAACTCCGTAGCCATTCCAAACTGGTTCATTAGCTCCTCGTGATACACCAAGTATCGCAACTTCGGGTGAGTTTACAATCGGAGAAAAGTATGTTCCACCGATTCCTCCAAGATTTGAAATTGTAAAACATCCGCCTTGCAAATCATCCAAACCAATTTTTTTATTACGAGCTTTTTCTGCAAGCGAATTCATATCAACAGAAATTTCTGTTAAAGATTTTTTCTCGACATTTTTTAGAACAGGAACAATCAAACCAAATTCTGTATCAACAGCAACACCGATATTGAAATAATTTTTATAAATAATTTCCTTCTTCGCGATATCGATACTGGAATTGAATTGCGGAAATTTCTTTAATCCCTCAACAATAATCCTAACAAGGATTGCAGTAACAGTTAACTTAGTTTCAGAATTTTTATTTAAATCTTTACGTGTTTTCTCAAGTAAGGTAATATCTGCTTTGTCAAACTGTGTTACGTGCGGAATTGTTGCCCACGCATAACCAAGATGATCAGCAGTTTTCTTACGGATGTTTGTCATCTCAACTTTGTTGATTGATCCGAATTTTGTGAAATCAGGAAGTGATTCCGATTTGATGCTTAATCCTGTTCCACCACCTTGTGAATATGATTCGTGTGATTTCTTTGAAAATGCTTTTACATCATCCATAGAAATTCTACCGTTAGGTCCAGTGCCCGGAACTTTATTTATATCAACACCAATTTCTCTTGCAATTCTTCGCACGGATGGAGCCGCCGGAGCAGCACCTTTTAATATTGGTGGTTGGTTATCTAATTCCATTGGCTGTATTGAAGGACGTTCGCCCGTTGGAGCTGGAACATTTTCTTGTTTTGTTTCAACTGTTTTGCCCTCGGTTGATTCTTCTTTTTGTGTTTCAACTGGTTGTGGTTTTTCAATATCAGCGGCACTTGTTTCAACCTTAATCACAACATCGCCAACCTTAACTTTGCTTCCGACTTTTGCTAAAACTTCTACCACTTTTCCTGCAATCGTTGTTGGAACTTCTATCGTAGCTTTGTCAGTTTCAATTTCAAGTATCGCTTGATCCAATTCGATAACATCACCGACTTTTACTAGAACATTCAGTACGTCTGCAGTTTCAATATTCTCTCCCAAATCAGGCAACCGAAAATCTACAATCTCTATTTTACCTGATGGAGCGGATGTTGCTTTTGCTTTGTACTCAACTTCGGGTTCGGTTTTTACTTCTGATTTTTCTTCTGTCTTCTTTACGGTTTTGGTTTCAACTTTTTCAGAAGCAGCATCGCTTTCTTCAATCATAAAAATTGTTGCACCGACTTTTACTTTATCACCAGTCTTAACTAATAATTTTGTAATCTTGCCCTCAACTGAAGATGGAACTTCTATCGTAGCTTTGTCGGTTTCAATTTCAATAATTGCTTGATCTATTTGTATTACATCGCCTTCGCTTACAAGAACATTAACAATATCAGCGGCTTCAATGTTCTCGCCAAGTTCGGGTAATTTAAATTCTGTTGCCATTATAAAACCTTAAATCAAATTTCTTTTTAGTTTCTATAGCCACTGCCTTCAGGTCGTGGTTAAGATTAAAAATTAATGTGTTGTCTTTAGCCAAAATATTTTGTTGGGCTAAAGCCCCCTATTGTTTGTTCATCAGATAACCAATGTCACACTGAGCGCAGTCGAAGTGTGACCGAATAATTAAGAAACTTCATCCTTCGTCTCCGCTCAGGATGACAAAGCATATTTTAAGTTGTCATAGGGTTACGTTTGTTTGGATTTATACCGAGTTCTTTAGCGGCTTTATCCAGATCTTTATCTTTAATCTTTCCTTCTTTAAATAATGCAGTTAACGCAGCAAACACAATATGTTTTGCATCAACTTCAAAGAAATCACGCAATGCTTCGCGTGTTTCACTTCTGCCGAATCCATCTGTACCCAATGAATATAACCTTCCCGGGAACCATTTTGAAACTGAATCCGGAAGTGCTTTAACATAATCCGAAGAAGCAACGAAGACACCTTCTTCTTTACTAAGCATTTTTTCGATATAAGATTCCTTTGCTTTAGATGTTGGATTAAGAAAATTCCATCTTTCTATTTCAAGTGCATCGCGACGAAGTTCTTTATAACTCGTAACACTCCAAACATCACAAGCTACACGATAATCTTCTTCAAGAATTTTTGATGCTTTAATAACTTCATTTAAAATTGTTCCGCTTCCAAATAAATGAGCTTTTAATTTAGAACTTTTTTTGTCCGAAGCTTTAAACTTATACATCCCTTTTAAGATACCTTCTTTAGCACCTTTAGGCATTTCGGGCATTGCATAATTTTCATTCATTAAAGTGATATAATAAAAAATTCGTTCCTGATCTTCATACATTCTTTTTATTCCATCACGAATAATCACTGAAAGCTCATAAGCAAAAGCAGGATCATAAGTGACAAGATTTGGAATCGGATAAGCAAGTAAATGGCTGTGTCCATCCTGATGCTGTAAACCTTCGCCATTAAGAGTTGTTCTTCCTGAAGTGCCGCCAAGCATAAAACCTTTTACGCCAATATCACCCGCCGCCCAAACTAAATCACCAACTCGCTGCATTCCAAACATCGAATAATAAACAAAGAATGGAATCATATTAATTCCATGAGTATTGTATGATGTTCCCGCTGCGATAAATGATGACATTGAACCAGCCTCTGTAATTCCCTCCTCAAGAATCTGCCCGTTTTTTGCCTCTTTATAATAGAGAAGCGAATCCTTATCAACAGGTTCATAAAGTTGTCCTGCGTGCGAGTAAATTCCAATTTGTCTAAAAAGTGCTTCCATACCAAAAGTTCTTGCTTCATCGGGAACAATTGGCACAACAAGTTTTCCGATTTCCTTATCCTTTAAAAGTTTTGCAAGAATTCTAACAAACACCATGGTGGTAGAAACTTCTCTTCCTTCTGTTCCTTTATAAAATTCTTCAAAAATTTCTTCCGGTGGTGTTTTGATTGGACGAATATCGGTTTTTCGTAGGGGCAAATATCCGCCTAATTGTTTTCTTCTTTCTTTAAGATATTTAATCTCGTGACTTTCTTCATCAGGTTTATAAAATGCATCTGATAAAATATCTTCATCAGAAATTGGGATTCCGAATCTGCTTCGGAACTCCCTCATTTCATCTTCATTTAATTTTTTCTGCTGATGAGTAATATTTTTCCCTTCGCCCGCTTCACCAAGTCCGTACCCTTTAATTGTTTTTGCAAGAATTACAATTGGTTTGCCTGTGTATTCTACGGCTACTTTATATGCAGCATAAACTTTTTCAGGATCGTGCCCGCCGCGTTTCATCCTAAATAATTGTTCGTCAGTCATCTTCTCAACCATCTTTAACAAATCTGGATCTTTACCAAAGAAATTTTTTCTGATATAAGCGCCGCCTTCAACAGAATATTTTTGATACTCACCGTCAACAACTTCGCCCATACGCTTAACAAGTTTTCCATCCACATCTTTATCTAAAAGCGAATCCCAATCTTCACCCCAAATAACTTTTAGAACATGCCATCCTGCACCGCGGAAATTTGCCTCAAGTTCCTGTATAATTTTTCCATTACCTCGCACAGGTCCATCCAATCTTTGCAGATTACAATTGATAACAAAAATAAGGTTATCAAGTTTTTCTCGTGAAGCAAGGGTGATAGCGCCGAGTGTTTCAGGTTCGTCAGTTTCACCATCGCCAAGGAATGCCCAAACTTTTCCACCCGGTTTTTTCAATCCTCGATCTTCCAAATACCTATTAAATCTTGCTTGATAAATTGCTTGTAGCGGACCCAAGCCCATTGATACTGTTGGGAACTCCCAGAAATTAGGCATTAAGAATGGATGCGGATAAGATGTTAATCCACCTTCAGGTTTTAAATCTCTTCTAAAATTTAACAACTGTTCCTTTGTAAGTCTTCCTTCAAGATAGGCGCGCGCATAAATACCTGGAGAAGCATGTCCCTGAAAATAAATTTGATCGCCCTCGTAGCCATCACCTTTACCATGAAAAAAATGATTAAAACCAATCTCGTACAAAGTTGCGGCAGAAGCGTAAGTAGATATGTGCCCGCCAATACCTGCTTCCTTTTTATTTGCTTTAACAACCATTGCCATTGCAAGCCAACGGATAAGACTTTTTATTCGTCTTTCAATTTCTCTATCACCGGGAAACGGCGGCTGTTTTTCTTTTGAAATTGTATTTATGTACGGTGTGTTTGCGCTAAACGGAACGTGTACTCCAGATTTGTGTGCGCGAATTTGTAATTGCTGAAGCAATTCAACCACGCGCTCAGGACCGCTATTCTGAAGAACATAATCTAAAGAATAAAGCCATTCGCTGGTTTCAAGCTCTTCGATCTTTTTATCCTTTTTAATATCATCACTCATAAATATTTCCTTTTATTTGTCAAGCTGTCTGCCGCGGCAGATTGTTTCAGCTTCTTTTTTAAATTCTAAATCAGAGATTCCGAAATGATTCGCGCGGCGGACAGAATAACAGAATGCTAAATTTTAAACTAAAACAACGATTTTCAGGATAACATTTCCATTGAATTAATAAAATTTTTATAAAAGCTATGCTCAAAATCGATGTGAAAATATAAGCCAAATAGGCTTTAATAACAAGAAAAGCTAAGTGAGGAAAAGCAAAACAGAATTGTAAACTATCGATTGAGCTCTACGTCTTTGCGCCTCTGCGTGAGAAAAAAGAATTTCACGCAAAGACGCTGAGTCGCAGAGAAAACTACTGCTCTTCAAAAACCATATCCTCATCAATAAAATCAAGTGGTAAAAGTGGAATTGGTAAGCCGTTATATTGCAACCGAAATTTCAAATCTCTAATAAATGGATCTTCAACTATTTTTTGTTCTATTCTTAAAAAACTTGGAATAAATGAATTTAAATCAAACCATTCACGTTCCGGCATTTCTATAATTTCATATTCTTTGTTTGTTAAACCGGATTTATCCAACGCTATTTTTATAGCATCACTCAATCCTCCAAGTACATCAATTAATCCTTTTTTTAATCCATCATTTCCAGACCACACTCTTCCCTGCGCAATTTTATTTATTTCATCAAAAGATTTATTTCTACCCAAAGCAACTTTTTCAACAAATCCTTTGTAAAGAGTTTTGATCCCTGTTTCCGACATTTTTAATTCTTCATCAGTAAAATCACGATCGGGAATTGTTAAACCGATCAAAGGAAGAGTTGCACCAAATCCAAGATCAGCAAACTTACCTTTTTGAACATGATCAACTGACATTCCAAGTTCTTGCTTTAAAGTTTTGTTGTACAAAAAAGCACCAATAACACCGATTGAACCTGTAATTGTGTTTGGTGCCGCAACAATAGTATCTGCAAACATAGAAAGCCAATAGCCGCCAGAAGCTGCAACATAACCCTGCGAAACAATAATTGGTTTCTTCCCTTTTCCTTTGCGAAGAACATCTGCAATTAGATCAGCGGCAAGTGCATCTCCGCCTGGTGAATCAACACGCAGAACAATTGCTTTTACATTTCCGCTGTTCATCGCCGCTTCAACATACTTAACTAAGGTGCGTGCTTTAATTCCGTCATCCATTCCTGTTCCACCGATAGCATAAATAACTGCAATCTTTGGTTTTGATCCCCAATAATCATCAGGCAAAATAAATTTATTTAAAGAGTTTGCACTTACTAAATTTTTGTTTTGATTTTCATATTTACTAATGATTTCATTTATATCACTCCAGCGTGCAAGCGTATCAACAAGTTTTAATTTTACTGCATCATCAGGTAAAAACATAAAGGTACTGTCAACAAGTTTATCAAAGTATGCCGGGGTAAAATTCCTTCCTTCGCAAATTTCTTTTTGTGCAAGGCTGTAATTTTCATCAACTAATCTTTGTCTTTGTTCGCGATCTGCTTCACTAAAATCTTCGCGTGCATAACTTTCGGAAGCGGATTTATACTTAAAATATCTTAACTCGCGGAAACCAAGTCCAAGCATTTCAAGCGATCCTTTAAAAAAAGTTCTTCCCATCAAAAACCCATTTAAGGAAATTGACCCCATTGGATCAAGGATAATTTTATCCGCAACAGAAGCAAAATGATATTCGTCCATTCCTGCACGATCTATGTAGATATAAACTTTTTTTCCGTGGGATTTAATTTCTCTAAGTTTTTCTCGCAGCTCCCAAAACATTTCTTTGTTGATATTAGCGCCGGAAAGATTTATTGCAATACCGGAAACAGTGTTATCAGATATCACTGCATCAAGTTGTTCGATAAGGTTGAAAAGTGTTTTGCTGTTATCAAATAGTTTAAAGTTTTGATATTTGATTCCGCCCTGTAATTCCATTGATACATAATTATCATCACTTGAAAAGATATTTAAAAGATTTCTATCGCCAGCACCAATACGTATTCCGTAATTGCTAAAAGAATATTTAGCATCTTCATCATAATGTGCATTTGAAGTTAACCCGATTGATCCGAAGCCCAATTGCAATCCAACATTAAATCTTTTTCCATCATAATATCTCCCAATTAATCTTAAACCGTCTAAAGGTTCAACGATAGCACCTGCACTCCATTTTGTTTTTTCAGGTTGTTTATCATTTGTTAAAGTGTAATCTCCAAAAAAGGTAAGGTTATAATTTGCAAGTGGTCTAATTCCCGCTCCAATAATCCCCTCGTTTTCACCTCTATCTGGTAAGTTTGCTATAAGATTAAAAGAGAGGAAATTTGTCGGACGATAAATTGCACCAAGTGTAAAAAGATCTGAACGCTTTATATAATTTACATCTCCGGTTGACCAGCCATATCCAAAACCAACACCAAACGCATCTGAACCAATTGCACTTGAAATCTTATAATCTGTAATTGAAAAATCTTTGTACGATTGGTTGTGAATTCCAAATCCCAAAAATGGAACCGAGGTAAATAATCCCCAACTGCTAAGATCATTTACATCTGCATTATTATCATTCCAGGTAAAATAAATATTTGGCTGCGGCTGAAATGCAATTTCTGCCGGATTATTAAATCCTCCCAAACCGAACAACATCGTACCCGGTGTTGTAAATTCCATAT
>JBDTRQ010000371.1:0-5459 GCA_039931535.1 Ignavibacteriota bacterium | reverse complement strand
TCATGTGGTTTATATGAATTATTTTTTGATTATTTGAAGCATATAATTCAGATAGACTGGGAAAAATTGCTGTCGAAAGGGTAACTGTGATTATAGCCAGAGGAAGAGAATACAAGTTTGTAGAATAATTTAAGGCAGCAATACCTCCAGATTCAACATCTAAATAAAAGTATCTATCCGAGATTAAATAAAGTTGTGAAATTGATTCAATAATCAATATTAAAATAATTGAAGAACTTATTCCATCTGATAGCATCCCTTTCGTACTAAAATCTGATAATCTAATGTCTTTTCTTTTCATAACAATCAAAAACAGGTATAATAGCTGGCACAAAGAGCCTACTATATAACCAAAAACAATAGAATAAATATCTAATTGATTACTAAAAAAAACCACAAAGAATATTATAGAAATATTTAAAAGTATTTGAGCAATTGCGGTTGACTTAAATTCAAATTCTGCCTGAAGATATGCTGATAACACAGAGAATAAAACATTTAAAGGAATCGAAAGTAAAAAAATGGTAAATATATTAGAGATAAATTGAAAATTTTCAGAATTCGATCCTAAATAGATACTTAAAACCTTATCTTTTAAAATGAAAAGAAAACCTGCGATTAGTATAGAAATGAACAGAAATAGTAAAATACTTTTTGTGAAAAAATTTCTACTAAAACTTTCACCTCTTTTTTTTTGCAGATTATATTGCGGAATAAAATAATTTTGAACTAAATAAAAAAAAATGGTACTAACAGTTAGGGGTAGTATGGAGGTAACTAAATAAATATCATAATTGAAACTCAATCCAAAATCATTTGCAAAAATAATTTCTCTAAAAAATCCTAATACTTTTCCTAATAAATTAAAAAAAAGTAATAGTAATGCAGTATTTGCTATGCTGTTTTTAGATATATTTTTCAATTTAAATAAATTGGAAGGCAAATCCAGTTTTACGATGATTCAATCTTGTTTTATTTTTATTTCGCATTGTATGTCAAATAGAATTCATGATTTCTTATAAATTCTTTTTTTGAATACAAATACTGAAGAACTAAGTAATAATGAAATAATTAAGCCAACTAATGTAGAATATATTAATCTTGGTGCAGAAGCTTTCATGGGTGGAACTACTTCATCTAATATTTGGACTGTTGGCATATCTCTATTCTCTTGAATCTTTTCCTTGTAAAATTGTTGTTGTAAAAAGATGTAAACTTCATTTTGAATTTTAACTTCTCTTAAGATTGAAGTGAGTTCCCTACCTAATTCTGGGATGTCTTTAAATGCAAGCATATAATCCTTATTGCCAAATTCAAACTTTGAATACTGAAGATTAAGAGTTTCAAGTTTTTTTTCCATTGATTTATAAAACTTACTGTCTTGAACCAAATTTGCATTTAATAAACCAATTTGGATTTCTGTTTTCATTATCTCCGATTTAATTTCACTTGCATTTCTTAAAGCAGCGGATACTTGATCAGGTAAAGATATTGCTTTATTGGTTTTTTGAAATTCTAACAATGCACTTTCAGCTGAGTCTAATTTTACTTTTGTTTGAATCAATTGTGTCCCAATGTATTCCCTTGCACTTTTTGCACTAGTTGTATTTTTATCTTTGTTAATTCTATCTAACGCTTCAATAAAAGAATTTGAAATTTGTGCAGATAAATTTTTCAGTTTGGATTCATCATCAAAGACCATTGGAATAAATGTTGAAGAAACATCAACGCTCAATTCTATTATCCCTTCTTTACTGATGTCAATATTCAATTTCTTTTTAAGTTTTTCCGCTGCATCGTATTTATTTTTACCATCCAAGAATTTTATTAAATTTAGTTTTTGTATGACATATAAGGATGCAGACCTGCTCTTTAATATTTCTCCATAAAGTTGTGGGTTACCAAATGAAGATCCACCAGAAACAATGCTGTTTAATTCTGAGCTACCGAGCAATGCACTTAAACCTGAAAATTGACTATTTTTTTCCGGAGGTAAAATTGTAACGGGAGCTCGAAAAGTTACTGGTACAAGAAATAATAAACAAAGAAATAGTAAAACGACAAATATCAAAGTAATCTTAAATATTCTTTTCCAATTCATAAGTATCACATTTATAATTTCATGCCAGCTCATGTTAATCTACCTCGTTGCTATTATAACTGCAATGGATGCTGCTACTATCGCGGCAACTTGTCCGAGTATTGTTAATGATGTTGTAAATACATCCCAAAATTTTGGTCCAGGGGGATCTTCTAAAACCCAAATTGTATCGCCAGGATCCAATTTTTCAATGTCATCCGCATCAATCCATTCGCCTGTATTTACTTTAATAACTCTTACATCACTCTCAATAGCACGCCAACTAAATCCACCCGCAATTTGAATATAGTCTTCAACTTTTAAAGTTGGATTATAAATTATATTACCAGGATTTACAACCTGTCCTATAAGTATAATATAGTTTTTCCTTTCTGGAACACTTATTACATCTCCTCTTTTTAACACTACATCTTCGCTCAACTGATTTGAGCCAAATAATAAATTAAAATCAACAACTACTTTTCCACGACGCTGCCTGGATTTTGCTTTTAAATAATCATATTCATCATCAGTCATATCAACGCGCGGGATAAGTTTTATTCTTTCATATTCCTGGTCATAAGAAGTATCTGCATCAGTTCGATATAAAGTAGCATCTTCTAATGACGCATTATCCAAAAATCCGTCTGCTTGAGTAAGTATTTCGGATAAAGTGGTTTTATTTTTTATGATTTTATAGATGCCGGGAAATTTAATTTCACCTTTTAACGTCACCCATTGTTCATCATAATAAGTTGATAATTCACGCACAACTACAAGATCACTATATTTTAATTCGATTGGATTATGTTGTATATAATCATAAGAAAAATATTTACTGTATTGATTTATTCCATCTTCTGCAAATCGGATTACCTCTATCGTATCTTTTCTTGCTTTGTATGCTAACCCACCAGCAAGATCAATCAAATCTTTTAGCGTTTCGCCATCTTTAAATTCATATGTGGCAGGATACCGAACTTGTCCTACTATTGAAATAATCTTATCTACTTTTTCTATTATAATGATATCGCCATCTTTTAGATATGGATTTTGTTTCATATCCCCTTTTCTAAAAAAGGAGAGTAAATCAAAAATACCTGTTGTGCCATCTTTAGAAATAATTTTGATATTTCTTAAATCTGAAGTGGATTGAATACCGGATGAACCTCTTAATATATCCTGTAATCTGGAATTAGAATTTAAAACAAAAGATGATTGATTATTTACATTGCCGACTAAAGAAACTTTTATTTTTCTTACTTCACCAAGCGCAATATAGATATCTACATTCCTAAAGTTTTTTTCTAATTTTTCTCTTATTATTTCTTTTGCTTCTGCAAGCGATTTATTTCTTAAATCAACGGCACCAATTCTTGGAATGTATAAAAATCCTTCGTGGTTTATTAACAGATTAAAATCGCGTTCTTCAATTCCACTTACAGAAATAAAAATATTGTCTCCTGGTCCAACTTTGTATTCTTCGGGATCTATAACTCCTTCGGAAGCTTGCATATATTTTGAAAATGAGCTATCGGAAAATGAATTGAACGATCTTTCTGAATAGGTTGGCAGTATTTGTGCAACACTAATTGAGGAGACCAAAATTAAAAACAAGAATAAAATTATTTTATTATTAGCCAATCTATAACCGGTATTGTTAGAAAAGTTATTACTGTTTAATCAGTTTTAAATTTTTGTTCTGAAATATATATCAAATCAAATCTTAAGCGAAATTTTTCTTAAAGAAAGTATTGTAACCAAAATTCCGATGATTGGTCCCACCGCAAGCAGCAGAACTATAAACTCAATTTTGTTTGGGATTATGTTATCAATTGTTATAACAAATTCTTTAACATAATAGTACAACACCCATAATATGCTAAGCGCAATAAGACCGGATAAAAATCCCGTTAAGGCACTATTAATAATAATAGGCATTTTTATAGTTGATAATTTTGCACCTACAAATTTCATCGTTTCCATTTCTGAGTATTTGGAATTTAAGATCAATCTTACTGTGCTGTAAACAAGATAGAGTGAAACTAAAAATATCAATCCTGTTAACGCAAAAACATAAACTTTAGCTTGATCGATATAAGTTAAAATCTTCTGATAAAATTCCTGTCTAAAAATTATTTCATCAGACCAGGAAAATCCGGAAAGATTATTAATAACCTTATTTATCGAATCTCTATTTGCATATTCATTTTTAAGCTTAAGATTGAACGATGCCGGAAGCGGATTGTAATCCAATATCTTTCTAAAATCTTCGCCGGTTTCTTTAATAAATATTTCAGCAGCTTTATCTTTATCGATAAACTCAGATGAACGAAGATATTTTAATTCTGCTAATTCAGTTTTGATTTGATCAATCTCTGCACTAGTGGGATTGTCTTTTAGAAAAACGCTAATGGTAATATTACTTTTTAGTTGTTCTTCAAAATGATTTGAAAATAAAATTATAAAAACTGAAACCGTTATAAGTATTACCGATAAAGTAATTGAAGTTAGTGCAAGCAAAAATGAAAATTTTGATCTTGCAATAAGTTTTAGCGCTTCTTTAAACCAAAAATAAATCATATAAAATCTTATTAATTAATACGTTAAAAGTTTGATTCATCAATCCATTGTTTAATCTGCCAAACTTCTGTTTCACTATCCTTTTTTAAGGATAAGTTAACTCGTCCATCAACTCTTACAACATCAGTTGGATTAAAAGTAATTGTTAGATTAAAACTTCTGATGATCGTGGCAGATAATGAGTCTTCGGTAATAAGAACAATGTTATTCCAGATCAGTTCTAATCTCTGAGTGTTTACAAACAAACCTTGAGTTGTTCTCATTTCCTCATCTCTACCCCATGTAACATCAAACCCTTGATCATAATCTCGATAAGTAAAAGTAAAATCGTTCGTTAGCAATCCACCATAAATAGTAGTGTCTTTAAAAGTATAAGCATATTGAAAGTTTTGAAAAACTCCCGTAATATCTTTTTGATCTGAAATTTGAGGCTTACCACTATCTGGATTTTCATCAAGCTTTGGCGCAAATGGATTTGTGCATCCAATCAAGCTTACCAAAAACAATATTACAAATATATTTTTAATATAAGCTTCCTTTTAATTCACTCCAGCTTGGTAAAGTGCCGCTTTTAATATCCTTCCAATAATAAATTACGTATTCACCACGAGAATCGCGCAGCATATTAAACTGTAAACTGCCTTCGTAGTTTTGTGGAAAAGGGTCGCCAAATGGAACAGGTACATTAATATTATAAGTTGCTGAGTATATTAAAGAATCGCCGCCAAAATTAGTAATGTTTTCATCAGATAAACCGAGTGAAATAGGAAAATCCGCAGAGACTTTATTTATTATG
>JBDTRQ010000370.1:0-2542 GCA_039931535.1 Ignavibacteriota bacterium | reverse complement strand
AAATAACAATGTAATTGCAGCAGGAGGTTTTGGTTTTGCAGCACATTTTAACGGATCTAACTGGAAAGTACTTGACTCCGCAGCATTAGTTAGTGGAAATTATTACGGCTTAGATGTTAAGGGAAAAATAACAGCATTAGTCGGTTCAAATGGAAGCGCAGCCATAATTACAATCGGAAAACAACAATGATTATACAATTTTTTTACTATCAATCACCCATTACTCGGTTTTTCAAGAACCATTTTTTGATAGATGAAGCTTGGTTAAAATTAAAAAAGCAAATATGAGATTATCATAAAAAACCCGATCCATTTCTGAATCGGTTTTTTACCTCTCCCTCAGTCCCTCTCCTTGGTAGGGAGAGGGAAGAAAAGGGTGAGGTCTTAAGCTTTTATTTTCTGCAGTGCCGGTACATTGTGTTTTACAAGTTCATAAACTCCAAACATTACACCAACAAAAAACAAATCTCCAATTAAAGAATTTTGGAAAAACGGAATTGCTGCTGTGTAGCTTGCTAATAATCCTTCCGGCGTTTTGGGATATAATGTTCCAAGTGCCCATACGCCAAAGTTTGTAATCGCAAAAAAGCTTACTGAAGCTGTTAAAGAAGCTACTACTAAATTCTTTACGCTTACTTTTTTTAGTATAAAAATTCCAAGCGCAACAATAACAATAAAGCTTAGGTAAACAACCCAGGCGTAGGAATAAATTCCAATAATAGTATCAGTTAAAAACATTGCAACAAGCGGGATTACAAATGCAAATGTTTTTTTACTAAAATAAGCGCCTCCAAATAAAGCCAACGCAGCTATCGGTGCAAAGTTTGGTGGATGCGGTAATAATCTTAAAAAAGCTGCTCCGAAAACCATCAAAGTTAAAACCCAGAATCTTGGTGTTAATTTTTCCACGTTCATTTCCTTTCTATAGAATCTTAAAAAAATATTTCTTGTTATAATTAGTTCAAAGATAAAGTTTAATTAATTCAAAAGTCAATCCGCCGCGGCGGATAAAAATTAAAAACCCTTCCTTAATCATCCCCTTTCTGAAAGGGGAGGAAATAGGTGGGGTTAGTCAATCATCAATCTAATTCCGCCATAAAACGATAATCCAGGAGTTGCATAACCATAAACCTCTTCATAGTCAGAATCCAAAAGATTCTCAACTCGTGCATTTAATCTTAAAAAATCAAAAACATCATAATGTGCGGCAAAGTTTAATAGCACATATCCTTTAAGTTCAGTTCTTTGATAAGTTGAAAAATCTACATCCTCTCTCGTTCCAATCCAAATAACTTCTGCATTAATATTTGCCTTTGGAATAAATGAATAGCTTGCAAAAAATCCAACTTTATTTTTTGGGCGGCGCAATAACCTTGAATCAAAATCTGTTGAGTTTGGACTAACATCCCGCGCATCTGTAAAAGTATAATTTAATTTAAATTGCAAATCATCAAATGGTTTTGCTTGTAGATATAATTCAAAGCCCTTTGTTACTGCTTGTTTGATGTTGATAGTTTTGAAAGTTGCATAATCAAACCCAAACATATCGCTGAACTTATTATAGAAAAAAGTTGTACCGAGAGATAAATATTGTTTGAAGAAAAATTGTTCAATTCCGAAATCCCAGCCAAAGCTTTCTTCTGGATTCAGGCTTTCATTTCCATAAGCCGGATCATATAAATAATACAATGATGGTGCTTTAAATCCTGTTCCGATTGTTGCCTTAAGCTTTGTGCCTGTTTCCCAAAGCATGTACGCAGGTGCAATTTTATAAGTAAACTGAGTACCAAATTTAGTGTGTTCATCCAATCTTGCACCGAGTGATATAAAAAAACTTTCATCAATATTTATCTGGTCTTGTAAAAATGCGCCGATTGTGTTAGCATTTTTTTTTGGGATAACACTTGAATAATCCGGAAGTAGAATGTAGTTAAATGAATAATATTCTGAAGCCGATTCTTCAATCTCATAATCGATTCCAGCAGTTAAGAGATTAGATTTGCCAAGTTGAAAATCATTTTGCCAATCAATTTTATATCTTCTTCCATCATATAAAGCATTTGAATAGTAAACACTTGCTGCCGATGTATCAAAAGAATTACTTCTTACATTTCTAATAAATGTTAACCCAATTTTTTGATTCCAATTTCCATCAAACAATTTAATTTTCCCTTCACCGCGAATAGAAAACTCTTCCTGCTTTGTAAGATAAGTTGGATCATCACCAAACATTCCACCAAATTGATCGTTATCTGTTTTTGATTTAAGAAATCTTGTATAAAGATTTATCTCTGCGTTTTCACTAAAATCATATCCTATAACAGAAGTAAAGTTGTTAAAATTATAACCATCTTTTTCTGTGTTGCCGTATTTTTCAGATGCTGCTGAAAACCCATCGCTGCCGGTTCTGCTAAATGCAGCTGAGTAATTTAATTTATTTATCGAACCACTTAATCCTAACATCGCTTTGTAAGTATTGTAAGAGCCTCCTTCGGTTTGCAAAGAAAATTTTGGAGTGCCGTTTCCTTTTTTTGTAATGATG
>JBDTRQ010000369.1:0-9759 GCA_039931535.1 Ignavibacteriota bacterium | reverse complement strand
CAAGCGGACATTTACCCATCGTTTCATCTTATACACAACACTTTGGTGAAGAGCCTGTTTTATCGGGTACAAATGGAGCGGGAAATATTTTTTTTGGTAACTGTAATTTAAAATGTATCTACTGCCAAAACTTCGAGATAAGTCAAAATCCAAAATCGGAAAAGCAAAATGAAGTTTCTCACGAACGATTAGCTGAGATAATGATCGAGCTTCAGCAAAAAGGTTCTCACAATATCGGATTAGTTTCTCCAACTCATTTTTCTGCAACGATATTAAAATCAATATACATTGCCGTACAAAATGGATTACATCTTCCAATAATTTATAACACAAACGGATATGATTCTGTTGAGATGTTAAAACTTTACGATGATGTTGTTGACATTTATTTGCCAGATTTTAAATACGGCAGCAGCGAGTATGCAAAAAGATATTCTTTGGTCGATAATTACTTTGAGAAAACTAAAGAAGCATTAAAAGAAATGTATCGGCAGGTTGGTGATAAACTTATTTATGATGGCGATATTGTTGTTCGCGGATTAATTATAAGACATCTTATTTTGCCAAACGATTTATCAGAAACGGAAAAAGTATTTAAGTTTATTGCAGAAGAGTTAAGCCCGAACATTCATATCTCATTGATGTCGCAATACTATCCGACAAATAAATCTTATAAATATATTTTGATTGACCGCCCAATACGGGAATCCGAATATGAAAACGCATTAGCTCTTTTAAATAAATATGGTTTGCACAATGGCTGGATACAGGAAATGGAAAGCCATCAAAACTACCGCCCAAATTTTAACGATGATAGAGTAAATCCTTTTAAGAACTAATTATCTAAATCTTTTGTAATTAACTTAAAACAAATATATAGTCCACCTCCAAGGCGGCATACATATTCTCCTTTTATAATTCGTTAATAATCTTTTTTTCCACTAAAGCATGCGGTCATTCAACTTGTAGCACACCTTTTAGGTGTACTACCGGCTTAAATCAGCAATAATTATTTTTTTCATCTGCAGCATAGTGGTCATAGCCTTTTGTGCTTTTGCCTGATTTGAATCATTTAACAATTCCATCAACCTTGTTGGTACTATTTGCCAGCTAACTCCGAATTTATCTTTAAGCCAGCCGCACTGACTTTCCATTCCGCCATTTGCTGTAAGCTTGCTCCAGTAATAATCCACTTCATCCTGATCTTTACAGTTTACAACAAATGAAAAGGCTTCATTAAAATCAAAGTTGTGTTTCCCTCCTCCGCTCATTGCGTTAAATAAACTTGCACAGAGTGAAAATTGTGCAAACGCTAAAGTTTCTTCTGTTTTGTTTTCATTTTTAGGATTTGAAACTTCAAAAATTATTTTTGAATCCGGAAATATTTTAGTGTAATGATTTACTGCTACTTTAACTTTTGAGAATTTTTCATTTACAAATAAAAGTGACGGTACAATTTTTTGAGGAGAATTAATTTTATCAACATCTAATTGCCACGAAACACCAAACTTATCTTTAACCCAAGCATATTTGTCGCTCCAATCATATTTATCTAAAGGCATATTTACATTTCCACCTTCTGATAATTTATTATAAAGCTTTTCAATTTCATCGTCAGATTTGCAATAGACAAAAAATGAGATTGATTCGTTTAGTTTAAAATGCGGACCACCATTAAGCGCCGTAAAAGTTTGTCCTTCAAGCTGAAAAGACATTGTTAAGACGGAATCAACTGGTCTTCCGGAAGCTTTTGCGCTTGCGTCATTATAACGAGTTACTTTTAAAATTTTAGAGTTTTCAAAAATAGAAGTATAAAAATAAACAGCTTCCTCAGCATTATTATCAAACCATAAAAACGGACTTATCTTTGACATAAATTTTCTCTAATTATTTATTAAAAAATTATTGTTTAGGATTTGTAAAAACAATCATCCACTTAACACCAAACTTATCCGTTAAAGAACCAAAATAATCACCCCAAAACTGATCACCGATTGGCATATCTATTTGCCCGCATTCAGCAAGACCATTAAAAAGTTTATCGGCTTCCTCTTTACTTTCAGCATAGATTTGTAAATGGATACTATTACCTGTGGTAACTTTAAATCCCATCGATTCTAATGCATCGGTAGCCATTATCATATTGTTTGGACCGATTGGTAAGGCTATGTGCATAATTTTTTGTTTGTCTTCTGCGCTAAGATTTTCAGAACCCGGAGTTCCATCAAAACGGAAAATGCCGCCTAAAAAATCTCCGCCAAAATTCTTTTTATAAAAATTAAATGCTTCTTCGGTGTTGCCTGGAAAATTTAGGTATGGATTAATCGATTTCATTTTGCACTCCTTTTGTTAATAAAAATTGCTTTTGTAAACTTTTAATCGGAAAATGATAAAACAATATA
This sequence comes from Ignavibacteriota bacterium, assembly GCA_039931535.1. GTDB lineage: Bacteria > Bacteroidota > Ignavibacteria > Ignavibacteriales > Ignavibacteriaceae > IGN3. The sequence continues at coordinate 7,357 of JBDTRQ010000369.1, read as the reverse complement.
AAATGGTCAATTAAAATCCTTCGTGATAGAAGACATTAAATAAGGCCAAATATTCCTACTTTTACTTTTAAGTATCAAAATCTACCGCTCACCGATAAATATTATCCATTTACCGAATTGTACTTTTACCGCTTAGTGTTTGAGCCTATGTTTACTAATAAGTTTATTCATCAAATATAATTACGCTTATGAAATTATTATTTACATCATTCATTATAACTTTTTTATCATTAACAATATTCAGTCAAACCAAAATCTCCGGCAAGATTACGGATGAAAAAAATCAGCCGCTGCCCGGAGCTAATATTTATTTAAAGGATACTTATGATGGTGTTTCAACTGAAGCGGATGGGACTTTTTCATTCACTTCAGAGGAAGAAGGTGAGTTTGTATTAATTGTAAGCTTTGTTGGATACCTGCCCTTTACACAAAAAATAAATCTTGATGGAAAAAATAAACAGATTGATATTGTGCTTAAAGAGGATGCCGCTGAACTTGGCACCGTTGTTATATCTGCAGGATCGTTTGAAGCAAGTGATGAAAACAAAGCAGTAATTCTTCGTCCGCTTGATATTCTAACAACAGGTGCAGATGCAGATATTTATTCCACTTTAGAAACTTTACCCGGCACACAGCAAATCGGGGAAACAGAAGGTCTTTTTGTTCGCGGTGGTTCGGCATCGGAAACCAAAACATTAATTGATGAAATGGCAGTGCAAAATCCATTTTACAGCAGCATTCCCGATATCCCATCACGCGGAAGATTTTCACCAATGCTTTTCAAAGGCATTGTATTTAGTACCGGTGGTTACTCTGCACAATATGGACAGGCGCTTTCATCAGTGCTTGTTTTAAAAACTCAGGACTTGCCAGAAAAAACACAAAGTGCAATTAGTATTATGCCGCTTGGGCTGGGCGGATCGCATACGCAGCGTTGGGAAAATTCTTCGTTTTCTTTTGAAGGCGGTTATTACAATCTTGGTCCATACTTCCAGGTTCAAAAACAAAGAACTGATTGGGATAAGGCGCCTGAAAGTTTTGCAGGATCATTTAATTTTAGATATAAGACTTCCAAAACAGGAATGTTAAAAGCATTCACATCATATAGTACAGGGTCTCTTTCTCTTTATTCTCCAAACCTTGATAGTCTGCCGGTAAAAGATTTTTTCCGTCAAAAGAGCAATAATCTTTTTGTAAACACAAACTTTCGTGAGATTCTCTGGGATGATTGGACAATATTTGCTGGATATTCTCTTGGTATAGATAAAGAGAATGATAAAATAAATCTTGACCAGGCAGATAAAGATGATATCTTCCACACTGGTAAATTTACAATCACAAAAAATATTCTTTCTAATACTATTTTAACATTTGGCGGTGAGGCTCAAACTCTTGATCACAAAAGTTCATTCAATCAATTAAGCGGAAGTTTTAATGAAACTTATCTTGCCGGATATCTTGAAACAGAAATTTTCTTCACAAATGATTTTGCTGGAAGGATTGGAGCGAGAGCAGAAAATTCTAAGTTGTTAAATAAAACTAACATCGCACCTCGTTTGTCTTTTGCTTACAGATTAGGAGCTTATGATCAGCTTAACTTTGCATACGGAAAGTTCTATCAAACTCCTGATCCGGATTTTCTTTTGTATTCAAAAAACTTTGAATTTGAAAATGCTGATCACTTTATTTTTAATTATCAATACATTGGTACAGACAGAACTTTTAGAATAGAAGTTTATTATAAAAACTATAATAACCTTGCAAAGGGTACGGTTTTCAGTTATCCATATTTTAATCTTCCAACTGTTCCGTTTGGCAGTAATGGAAAGGGTTATGCAAAGGGTGTAGATGTTTTCTGGCGCGACCAGGCAACTTTTGAAAACACTGATTACTGGATATCATACTCTTACCTGGATACCAAGCGTGATTTTAAAAACTATCCGACACTTGCATCGCCGCCGTTTTCTGCACCGCATACTTTTTCAATAGTAGCAAAACGATGGATTCAGCCTATAACAACTTTGGTTGGATTAACTTATACTTTTGCTACCGGGCGTCCTTATTTTAATCCCAACAATCCGGAATTTTTAAGTGATCATGCAAAGGATTATCAGAATCTAAGTTTAAACGCCAGTCACTTAACAAGCATATTCGGCAACTTTACAGTAATCTTTTTTTCTATAGATAATGTTCTTGGTTATGAAAATTTATACGGATATAATTATTCAAGTGATGGAAAAATAAAAGCACCGGTTCTTCCGCCGGCTCTTCGTACATTTTTTATTGGAGTATTTATTTCTTTAGGTGAAACTAATCCATATTAATAATTAAGGAGTACAATATGAAAAAATCAATTTCGGTTATTCTTTCGCTTTTGTTTTTAACAGTTGCAATTGCAGACGGCAAATACGAAACAGAAATGAAAAAGAATCTTGATAAGATATCAGAATGCAAAACATCAAACGACTATCTAAAACTTGCAAATGTTTTTGAACGAATCGCTACAGCAGAAAAAGATAAATGGCTGCCATATTACTACGGCTCATTTGTAGCCGTGCTTGCCAGTTATGCAGATTCTTCTAAAATCACTAAAGATATCTATTTAGATAAAGCAGATAAATTTCTTAATGTTGCTGATTCACTAAGCCCGGAGAATTCCGAAATTTATACTTTAAAAGGAATGATCTCACAAGCTCGTATGCAGGTTGATCCGATGAACAGATGGCAAAAATATGGTGCAGAAGCTACAAACAATTTTACAAAAGCTATGCAAGCCGATTCGCTTAATCCTCGACCAGAATATTTAATTGGAGTTGGATTGTTTTATACACCGCAGCAATTCGGCGGCGGACCAAAGACAGCTAAACCTGTGCTTGAAAAATCTTTAATGAAATTTGAACAGTTCGTTCCTGAAAATGATATTATGCCGAGTTGGGGTAAAGAACAGGTTGAAGAATATTTAAAACAGATTAACGAATCTAAATAGTTTTGAATCAGTAAAGATTTTAGGTGCATTTAATTTAGCCCTGCCGCACAGGGCTAAATTCTTATAATAAACACACAAATAACAAAAAAGGTGTTTTAATTCTTTTTTAGCCTTGCTAAGATGGTATATAACCTTAAATCTCCTATTAGTAAATTTGTTTTATAAAATAGGATAAATATTTAATGAAATTTTCTTCTACACTACTTAATAAGCTAACGGTTATTTTCTTTTTGCTTTTATCTTTTTCGATAAATGCACAAAATCTTTTCATCAACGAGTTTATGGCATCAAACTCAATTACAATTGCTGATCCCGATTTTAATAACTATGCAGACTGGATTGAGATTTACAACACAGGCTCTGCATCCGTTAATCTAAAAAATTATTACATAACCGATAATTTATCTCAGCCGCAAAAATTTCAAATTCAAAATGATCTTATTGTTGAACCCGGCGGATACGTTTTAATCTGGGCAGATGATGCTAACACAGGTAATCACGCTAACTTTAAACTCAGCGCCGATGGTGAGAGTCTTGGATTGTTTACCGCCGCTTTGCAATTAGTTGATACAGTATCTTACGGCTTGCAGCAAACAGATATTTCTTTTGGCAGATTTCCTAACGGAACAAACGACTGGTTTAAATTTTCTCCTGCTACACCTGCATCAGCAAATTTAGAATCGGGAATTATTAATATTCTTCCTGCGCCATCTATTTCACAGCAAAGTGGATTTTATTCTTCATCAATTAATATTTCTGCTTCACATAGTTTAACGGATGTAACAATACGCTTTACAAAAGATGGATCAATTCCAACTGCAACAAGCAGCGTTTACTCTATTCCATTGCAGATTGATTCAACATCTGTTTTAAGATTCCGTGCATTTAAAGATGGCTTTACACCAAGCATATCTGAAACAAGAACATATTTTATTAATGAAACAACTGATCTTCCTGTGTTTTCTCTTGTTACTGATCCTGCAAACTTTTTTAGTGATACATCAGGAATTTATGTTGTTGGTACAAACGGAATAATTGACAATTGCAGCACCGGACCAAGAAACTGGAATCAGGATTGGGAACGTCCGGTTACTTTAGAGTTTTTTGAAGCTGATAAATCACTTGCATTTCATGTTAATGCTGGCGTTAAAATCTATGGTGGATGCAGCCGCTTGTATCCTGAAAAATCTCTTGCGTTTTATTTTAGGGGTGAGTACGGCAATGACAAATTACGTTATCGCTTGTTTGATGATATTCCTGTTTATGAATATAATAATTTTACTCTGCGCAGTTCCGGTCAGGATTGGTGGCGAACAATGTTTCGTGATGGAATGGCGCAAACGCTAATTGAGCAGGGAATGAAATTGGATTATCAAAACTATCGTCCATCAATTTTATTTATCAATGGTAGTTATTGGGGCATACATAATATAAGAGAAAAGATTAATGAACATTATTTATTTTATCATCACGGTGTAGATAAAGACAATGTAGATCTTGTTGAAATTGGTAAAGGAGTAGCAGGTAACAATGGTGATCTGATAGCTTACAACGAGATGATTAATTTTCTTACAACAAAAAACATGGCTAATCCTACTAATTATGATTATATAAAATCAATTGTAGAGATGGATGAATATATAGATTATCAAGTTGCAGAAATCTATTCTGCAAATGGTGATTGGCCCGGATCAAATATGAAACTATGGCGTGAAAGAAAAGCCGGTTCTAAATGGCGTTGGATAGTTTACGATCTTGATTTTACATTTGGAGGAAACGCACAGGGCTTAGCAACAACAAATACATTGGCACAGGCAACTGCAACTAACGGTCCCAGTTGGCCAAATCCGCCCTGGTCAACATTAATGTTAAGAAAGCTTTTGGATAATCCTGATTTTAAAAATGAATTTATCCAGAGAATGGCAGCACACATAAATACAACTTACGAACCTAATCACGTGCTATTTGTAATTGATAGCTTGGCAAATGATATTGCTTCGGAAATTCCGCGGCACAAAGAGCGCTGGCCCCAATCAATATCTTTTGGTAATACCTGGCAGGAACTAATTGATATGATGCGAACCTTTGCGACTGAAAGACCTGTAAATATTAGAGGACATTTTAATACAAAGTTTGGTATTAGCGGATCTGCATCTCTTGTAATCAGTAGAAATAATCCAGAGTGGGGAAAAGTTTTTACTGTAGGTGTTGAAATTAAAAACAACGGTTCAACAAATGTATTTTTTAAAAATATTCCGATAAGAATAAAAGCATTACCGATGCCGGGTTATCGTTTTGTGGGATGGGAAGGAATTTCAACCGCAGCTACTCCGGAAATAAATGTTGTACTTAATAACAGTTCTACATTAACTGCTGTGTTTGAGCCAGCCGAACTAACTGTTACTTCAATTGTGATAAATGAAATTAATTATAAATCATCACCTGTCTTTGATACTGAGGATTGGATAGAGTTTTATAATCCAGATAGTGCTGCTATTAATATTTCCGGATGGAAGTTTGCTGATGATGATATTGCAAATCAATTTATTTTTCCTGCTGGTACAACAATCGGTGCGCAAGATTATTTAGTTCTTTGCCGTGATACTGTAAAGTTTAAATTGCTTTATCCAAATCAAACTAAAACTTTGGGAAATATTAATTTTGGATTAAGCAGCAGCGGCGATCATATAATGTTAAAAGATAATTTGGATAATTTGATTGATGAAGTAACTTATTCTTCAATCGGTAATTGGACTTCTTTGCCAAATGGAACTGGACCAACTTTATCATTAATAAATCCACAGCTTGATAACTCACTTGCAGAAAGCTGGAGAGCATCCGGTTTATATGGTACGCCGGGATATTTAAATGATATTTACACAAAAACTCTTAACGAAGAAAATTTACTACCGAATGAATCTGTGCTTTATCAAAACTATCCAAACCCGTTTAACCCAAGCACAACAATCAAATTCACAATCCCGAATGTCACCCTGAGCTTGTCATCCCGAGCGGAGACGAGGGACGAAGGGTCTCGAGTGCAACTTAAGATTTACGATGTACTTGGAAATGAAATAGCAACCTTGGTTGATGAATACAAGTCTGCAGGAAGTTATGAAATAGATTTTAATGCATCTTCACTTCCAAGTGGAATTTATTTTTACCAATTGAGAGCAGGCTCATTTGTTCAAACTAAGAAGATGTTGTTGATCAAGTAATGACATCACTTGATCTGAAATCCCTTCAGGGATAATTTTAAAATAATACTGAATATTTTTTATCGGCTGTCTTGAATAAATAAGAATAAGGCAGCCGGCTTATTAATCTTTCTTATTATAAAACTTAACACCCTCAGCCTGCAATTTTTCAATCCACATTTCCTCTAAGGATTTTAGCTCAGTATCAATTTCTTTATCAGTTTCATTTTTAAGTTCAAGCTCATCAAGAATTTTTATTTCAAAATTATCTTTACCGAGTTTTTTGTAATCATCAATCAAATCTTGATATGGAAAGGTTTCCATCTGTAATGTAAATTCAAACCTTCTAATAACGGCTGGTAAGTTTTTACTTGTCCCGATGTACATTTTATTATCAACCTTATTATGCACTGCATAAATACCAGCAGGCTGTTTTTGCATTTTATAATCTTTTGAAATTTGTTTTTTGTCTAACATACTATCCTCTGTTTTTATCTATCCAATAGCCCCAAAGAACAATTAACCACTGAGCACTACCGACTATACCAACTGCTTCGATAGAAGGCGGCGGCGGACCAACAAGATTTGATATATATATCAAAACTAAGAATAAAATTAATGCAATAAGAGAGTAAGTTCCAAGTGATGCGGTCTTTTCAAATTTCTTTCCTACAAATCCCACTCCCAAATGTCCTATAAACATAATTGCTTCTTGTATTTAAATAACTTTTCCGAGTTAAAAGTAAAAAAATATTTTGAGAAAAATTTCACAAGTTGGGAAAAAATAAAAAAGCCCCGATAAATATATCGAGGCTTAAGTCACGTATTAAATCTTTGCTATTTTTTCTTCAACTCTTTTTTCATCACCTCACCATTTGTAACTGGTTTTGTGTAGAAGAATTAATCATAAATTTAACATTTTGGCGCTTGGCGAAGAAGCGGATTTCGAAGCACAAAACTTCAATTAACCACTGAACCCGCTTTTTTGCAAAACCGCTTGTTGGGCGCAGTTTATTATTGACTCTCGAAGCTTATCTTTGTAGTATGAAGAAGCTCTCACTCTTTGTAATGTCTGTGTTTTATGTTGGGGCAGGGGTAAATCATTTTTGGCACCCAGAATTTTACTTAAGAATAATGCCTCCCTGGCTTCCATGGCATAATGAGTTGGTTGTAA
>JBDTRQ010000368.1:0-14233 GCA_039931535.1 Ignavibacteriota bacterium | reverse complement strand
AATGATATGAAAAAATCAGTACTAGTTCTCTTTTTCCTATTTACTGTTGGAACAATGCTTAGTTTTGCTCAAACAGTAACGCTCTCAACTTACGGTGTAGCGCCTTATGACGTTACAGTTGATACTTTAGAACATTATTACAACACACCTTATAATGGTTTAAAAAATGTCGGAATCAACGCCAAAGTTTATCTTTTAGTTAATTCTACTTTGACTTTATCGAATGTTAACTGGAGTTTTACAGACAAACCAAGCGGCTCCGCAGTCACTTTTGGTGCAGTAAAAAATCTTGATACTTCAAATCAAATAATTACTTTTATTCCTGATTTACAAGGTACTTACAAAGTACAAGTAACAACGGGAACCAAAACTATTGAGATGGTTTTTAATGCGGCCGTTTTTTTGGGTGTAGAAGGCGGACCAGTTTCTTGTAAAACTTGTCATCAATTTACCATAAATAATATTCCTGATATATATAATCAATGGATCAATACAAATCACGCTATTGATACCAAAAAAGGTTTAGATGGTGTTCTTAGCAGCCACTTTGGACCATCTTGCTTACCTTGCCATACCACTGGTAATGATTCTCATGCAGCAAACGATGGGTTTGATGACTTTCCTTTTGTATTCCCTACGGTTATGCAGCCAGGTATGTACGATTCGTTAAGTATAGTTTATCCTAATGCTATGGCAAGAGCAAATGTACAATGTGAAGCTTGTCATGGTCCTGGAAGCAATCACTTAGCTGTAATAAGCGATTCTAAAATAGATGTTTCTCTATCTGCAGATGTTTGTGCTTATTGCCATAAAGAAGGATCTCATCATATCGTTCCTTTAGAGTGGGATCAATCAGTTCACGCAGCAGGAACTAACATATTTTCTGGCCCAAGCAGATATTCTTGTACACCTTGCCATAACGGACAGGGATTTGTTGATTATGTAAAAGGAAATCCACAAAGTGTTAATGTAAATATCCACATTACTTGTGCAACTTGCCACGATCCACACGATGCAACTAATGAACACCAGGTTAGAAAAGTTACAGCAACTTTATCGAATGGTGAAGAAGTTACTGATGCCGGATTAGGCGGATTGTGTATCAATTGTCATAAATCAAGAAGTAACGCGGTTTCTTATGTACCAAATTATAAAAGCAACCTTGCACATTATGGTCCTCACCACGGTCCACAAGCAGATATGTTAATTGGAACAAACACTTATACCTGGGGAGAAACACTTGAACAATCACCACACTTTGAAGCTATTGAAAATGCTTGCGTTGGATGCCACATGTATGGAACTCCACATGCTTTAGGTGAAATTCCAACTGCAGGAGCACATACTTTCAGTATGGTTGATGGTTTAGGAAATGATAATGTTGACGCATGTGCAAATTGTCATGGTAATTTTGGACCAAATTTCTCAGATAAAAAATTGTATGTAAATGGTAATGCTGATCTTGATAAAAATGGTGTTGCTGAAGGTTTACAAATAGAGATTGAAGGTTTATTACTTCAATTAGCAAAATTATTACCTCCAGTTGGTTCTCCAACAATTGCAGCTATTGATAGCAGTTGGACACTTGATCAGGCTGGTGCTCTTTACAATTATACTCAAGTTGAAGAAGATAGAAGTCTTGGTATGCATAACCCACGTTATACAGTAGGAGTTCTATATTTATCAATTGGCAAATTAGGCGGCATAGTAAGTGTTGATGATCTTAAATCAGATCTTCCAACAGATTATACTTTGTCAAACAATTATCCAAACCCATTTAACCCAAGTACAACTATTGATTTTACACTTCCAGAACAAACAAATGCGAAGATTGTAATTTATGATGCTCTTGGAAATCAAGTTGATGTAATTGCTGACGGTGTTAGAGCTGCTGGTAAATACAGTGTTAAATGGAATGCTTCAAATTACGCTTCAGGAATTTATTTCTACAAACTTGAAGCTGGTAATTTTGTTAAGGTTCAAAAAATGATTTTAATGAAATAATTTGATATGAATGATTAGTTGGTTAGTAGTTAGTTAGATCTACAAAGGTTCAGGTAACTGAGCCTTTGTTATTTTAAATGTAATTGATTTTGAATTCAAGTAAGTATTAAAGATAATTTACACCTATTTTTATTGATAAGAATTCTAAAAATTTCATAGGCAGCTAAAATGAAAGTAAATATTAAGATTGGTTTCTATCTAAGTGTTTATCTCTTGTTCTTTTCGCAATTAATTGTGGCACAAGTCTATGTAAATCAAGCAGGATATTTACCTGTATCGCTAAAAATCTTCTACTCTTCGGTTTATGCAGATAGTTTTTATGTGATTGAAACTTCTAGTAGAAATGTTGTTTTTAGAGATGAACTTTATTTTTCAGTTGCAAATGATCCTGCAACAAGTTTAACACTTTACTCTGGTGATTTTTCGGCTTTACAAACAACAGGAAGTTATTTTATTCAATTACACAACGGCGATACATCTTTTACATTTCAAATCTCGCCAAATGTTTTTGATGATGTTTATAAAAAATCATTAAAAGGATATTATTTTCAGCGCTGCGGAACAGCATTGTTGCAAACTAATGCAGGTGTTTATTCCCATACTTCTTGTCATCCGGGTGATGCATTCTATCATTCTTCAACAGGGCAGTCTGGTTTTAGATATTCAACAGGCGGCTGGCACGATGCAGGTGACTATGGAAAATATGTTATTAACTCTGGTATTACTATCGGAACATTGTTAATGGCTTATGATAGATTTTCTGAAAAGTTTAATCAGGATAATCTAAATATTCCGGAAAGTGGAAATGGAATTCCGGATTTATTGGATGAAGTTAGATACGAACTTGAATGGCTGCTAAAGATGCAATACGAAAATGGCGGCGTATATTTTAAAATTACAAAAGAACAGTTCGAGCCATTTATAATGCCGCAAAATGATTCTGGTATTAGATATATCTATGAAATCTCAAGCACAGCCACAGGAGATTTTGCTGCGATAATGGCAAAAGCCGCACGCATTTATAGAGCATGGGATTCTACTTTTTCTAATCAATGTTTGGATGCAGCTACACTAGCATGGATTTATTTGAGCGCTAATCCTACAATTGTTCCTGCTGGTGGTTTTATAAATCCTACTGGAACAGTTACAGGCGGGTACGCTGATACAGATGATTCCGATGAAAGATTGTGGGCTGCAGCAGAATTATTTGAAACAACAGGTTTAGCTGAATTCAATAATTATGTTATTGCAAATTATGCTTCAGGTGGAATTATTTCTGGTTCAATGTCCTGGAATAAAGTTAAGAATCTTGCTCTGCTAACTTATCTCTATAGTTCACAATCAAGTGCATCACAAACTGTAAAAACTCAAATAAGAAATAGTTTAATAACTTATGCCAACTCCCTTTTGGGCAGAGCGGGTACTAATGGTTTTGGTGTTACAATAAATCCAGGTGAGTATTACTGGGGCTGTAATTCTGATATTTTAAATAAAGCAATGATGCTCATTTATGCTTTTGATCAAACCCATAATGAAGCTTATTATCAGATTGCGCAGATGCAATTAAATTATATTCTTGGAACGAATGCACACAATCTATCTTTCCTAACTGGTGTGGGAACAAATTCAGTAATTCATCCTCACCATCGACCATCATCTTCGGATGGAATTGTAAATCCTGTTCCCGGTTTATTAGCTGGTGGTCCGGATCAATATTTAGATGATCCAATATTGCAAGCAAATTTTAATAGTTCTACACCGCCTGCTCTTTGTTACATTGATGATGTTGGAAGTTATGCATCAAATGAAATTGCAATTAATTGGAATGCTCCATTAGTTTTTGTTTCCAGATATTTTGATGGCGATGGATATACTTCAATATATAACAATGGAGAAAATCTATCACCGACCGATTTTAAACTCGAACAGAATTTCCCAAACCCTTTTAATCCTGTTACAACTATTAAATATTCTATCCCTAATGTCATTTCGACCAAAGGGAGAAATCTGAAAGTAGTGCTTAAAGTTTATGATATTTTGGGAAATGAAATTGCAACACTTGTAGATGAAATAAAACCAGCAGGGAATTATGAGGTTATGTTTTTCGTAGGTCAGTCCGCCGCGGCGGACCGTCCTGACCTTACAAGCGGTATATACTTTTATCAACTAAAAGCAAGCGATCCTTTAGCGGGCTCAGGAGAAAGTTTTATCCAAACAAAAAAGATGATCCTTTTGAAATAGTAATTTGAATTAGGGCAATAGCTTTTGTTTGATTTCTGAATTTAACCATCCGGAAAAAGGTGTTGTTAAAGGCACACCAGCGATTCTTCCTCCAAAACCCATTAGGCGATGAACAAAAAAAGGAATATTTGATGATTTAATTTTATCAACTTCTAAGTTAAATATTTTTACGTTATATTTTTCTGCAAGACCGGACGTGACCTTTATTAATTTTTCATTCAATTTTTTAAAACGTAAATCATTTCTTAACTGTTCTTTAATTGAATCAAAAGATAATTTTAAAGAATCATTACTATCCTGTCGTTCAATTACTTGTAAAATTGTATAACCATTTTTTCGTTTTATTGGGCCATAAACTTCATTTAAATTTAAATCTGAAGCTACGCTGCCAACATAACCTAACAGAATAACTGGTCGTAAACCAGTCTCACCATCATCTTTAACTAATGTATCTGTCTCCCCATAATTTTTAACTAATTCTGCAAAATCTTTCCCTTGCTTTAATGATTCAAATATATTTGAAACTTCATCTAAGTCCTTTAGAGAAACCATTCTAATATTTATTAATCTGATATTAGAAGCATTAAATAATGTTTCAAGGTAATAGTTATATACTTCTGTATCCGATATTAGTATTGAATCGAAAATACTGTTATAGAATGATTGAGCTAAATAATTTTGTCTCCATAATTCTAAATCATTTCGAACTTGAAGGGTCAGTTGAAGTCCGCGTTTATAGGCTTCTTCTGTTATCAACTGTTCTTCAACAAACTGTTTAACACTTTTATTTAGCTTCTGTTCAACAACTTCAGAATCGAGTTGAGTTACGTGAAATCCTTTAAAGGCTAAACTGCTTAAATAATTTTCAATATTTACTTGTCTATCAGATAGTTCAAAAAGTATTTTGTTAAGATTTACAATACCAAGTAAAGTTTTAATTCTATTGAAATCATTATCAGTAAGTTCATAATAATTTGTATTATCATTTGAATTTGATTTGTTTCTTAAAACTCTTGAAATAATAGTGCTAATTAGGCTAAATGATTCTGGGTTTATATTTACAGTAATACCTCCAAGCAATTCATTTAGAAACTCTTCATATCGTTTTTCAATTCGTCTATTGCGAATTATTTTTTTCATATTATCAACAGCTTGTTGATTTCCAAGATCAATTGGAGTAAATAATTTATCCTTAACAATCATTATCACCCAGCCAACTTCGCTTTTTATTGGTGATGTAAAACCATTAATTGGTAAAGTGTATAAAGAATCTTCAATCTCCTCATCTTTAAGATTACCCAGAGTTATATTAAAAATTTTACTTGTTATATTTTTATTGATAGAAATAAGAGAATCAAAATTTATATCAGAAATTATTTGATTGTAAAAGTCATAAATACTTACAGAATCATTTGAAGTTACAATTTGTGTGTTGAGTTTTGTCTGAGATTTTATGATCCCATTATTAATGTCATTTGCAGAAAGCAAAGCTTTATCTTCAACTTCAATTTTAAAGAGAGCATCTCTTATAAACATTTCTTCAAGTGGTCTAAAATAAAAATTGAAATTTTCAGTATTTGCTATCCCAAATTTTTCTGCTTCTTTAGCCCAAAGCTTTTCTGCGATCAAAGAATAAAGGAAATCAAATTTAAGTGAATCGGGATCAATGTTTTTGTCTTGTGGAATGTAAGGAGAAAGCTCCAGTCTTAGTTTAAATTCTTTCGCTGAGATTTTATCATTTCCAATCTGTGCAACAGAAGATTCTTCTTTTTGTGCGGATAAATTTATACAAACAAATAAACTTAGACATAAAATAAATAGTGATTTCATAATTCTTTCAATAAAGATCAAAGAAAAATAATCTTTTGGTTGATAAAGTCTTATTTAATTCCAAGCGCTTCGATATAACCATAATTGACAGCACAATTTTTCAATTTACAATTTTCTAAATATTGTTTTAATGATGCTTTAACTTTTTCAAAATCCGGTCGGTTATCACGAATATAACCGTAGTCAAATCCACCGCCTTCTGCAAACTTTATAATCATATCAAAATCTTTAGGCTGATTGATTGAAACAATTCCACGATCACTTTCCATTTTTTTGTAAGGCCAAAAACACCAGCCGACATTATTATTTTCTAACAAAGTTCGGAAATCTTTTATCCATTCATTTGTGTTTTCGCCGGATTCACCAAGCCAAATAGGTACATTATATTTTTCTCTAAAATCCACAAAACGTTGAACAACTTCTTGTTTCACTTCAGTCCAATATGTGTGGAATGTGTAAACAAGTTTATCATCAAAGGGGGGACCGAACACACTAAAGTTTGTATTCCATTGTGCACCGCCAAGGAAAATTATATGGTTTTTATCAACTTCTCTAATAGCAGCAGTTATTCTTTTATAGAGAGGTTCAAGTGATGGATTTAATTTTTCAGCATCAAAGTAATGTGCTATTGGTTCGTTTAATAAATCGTAACCAATTATAATGGTTTCATCTTTATAAATTTCTGCAAGCTTACACCAGATATTTATTGTATGCTGCTGGCTTTCTGGACTTTCAAATAAAAAAGGATAACCATAACTATCGTCAATGTTATCCCCAGTTTGTCCGCCTGGTGCACAGTGCATATCAAGTATCACATAAAGATTCTCTTCTTTGCACCATTTAATCACTTTATCAAGCAGCGTGTATCCAACACCTTCTAATTTTCTTTCCGGATAATCAGTAATAAATAATTTGTAGTTAAATGGAATTCTAACTGAATTAAATCCAAGATTTTTAATGAAATGAATATCATCTTTTGTGATATAGTTTTCTCTGAATGAATCCCAAAATTTATTTGCATCTTCTTCGCCAATCAGTATATCAAACAAATTATAAATCATTCTTGGAGCATTTATTTTTTGAAAATGGAACATATAACCTTCAGGAACTAACCAGTTCCCAAGATTTATTCCCTTTAGTAAAATTGGTTTCCCCTCTGGAGTAACAATTTCTTTACCATTGACACTTACAAAATCATTTTGAGAGTATGCATTTGTAATAATTAAAAATAAAACTAAAAAACTCACCAGTGGTTTAGTTCGATTTTCCATTTTGTTCACCATTCTTTGGTTTTAATTCAGAGTTGTTTCCAAAAATTAACATTCCTCTGCTGGTACAATGAGGACATTGCTTTTCAGAAATTATTATTGTTTCAACTGGCTGCGATTTTATTTTACTTAGTAGAGAATTTATTCTTTCAACAAATTTCATTTTCTAGTTTTATCCAAAGACTGTTCTAAAAACCATTTGTATAATTCTTCGTTATTATAAGTTTCTGTCCAAGCATCATGATTTGCTTCAGGATAAATAGTAAACTTAACATTAGAACCACATGATTTCAGCCGTTCAACCATAAACTCCGAAGATTCAATGGGAATTACATTATCTTTTGTACCATGAAAAACCCAAATAGGCAAATCTTTTATAGTGCAGGCGTCAGAAGGCATGTTCCAGCCGCAAACAGGCGCAATGGCAGCAAAACGATTTGGTTGTGCAATTGCGAGAGACCACGTTCCATTGCCGCCCATACTTAAGCCGGTTACATAAATTCTATTTTTATCTACACGAAAATTTAATTCAATCTCATCTAATAAAGCTGAAAGAATATCAGTATCCCATGTCTTATCTTCAACACATTGTGGGGAAACCACGATGAATGGAAACTCTTTCCCTTGATTAATCAATTTAGGTATCCCGTGAATCTTTACTTTTTCTAAATCGGTTCCACGTTCGCCTGCGCCATGCAAAAACAGAACAAGTGGAAAAGTTGAATCACTTGTATTATAATCTGCCGGTAGATATAAAAGATAATTTGCAGCAAGAGTTATTTTAACTTCTTTTTGAAAATTATGAATGGTTTGATTTTCTTCTTGTGGAAAAGATGACGAAATTATCATAGTTGAAATTATAAATGTGAATAAAATTTTCATAAAATTATCTTTTAATTAAATATATTTTGTTGCCTGATGCCATTTAATAAATTGAAAAATTAATCTTTCTTATAAACCCTAACATAATCCACATACATTTTTTGCGGAAAGGTAGTTGTAGCATCTGGACTACCAGGCCAATTGCCGCCAACAGCAACATTAAGTAACAGATGAAACCTTTGATCAAATGGTTGACCATGATTTTCGGTATGATATTTATTGCCATCAACATACCAACGAATTCCGGTTGAATCCCATTCAACAGTAAATAGATGATAGTCAGCAGAAAAAGTACTGCTTGGCAATTGGTAGCTTGCACCATTGGATTGATGATTGGCAGAAGTACCGTAGTGGATTGTTCCATACACTTTATAAGGTTGCTGACCTAATAATTCCATTATATCAATCTCACCGCTCTCAGGCCATCCACCATAAACCCAATCAGTCGGCAGCATCCAAATAGCCGGCCACAAACCCTGTCCATAAGGTAATTTTGCTCTAATGTCGAAACGTCCGTATTTCCAATCACCTTTATGCGCAGTTCTTAGTCGTGCTGATGTGTATTCTTTATTTTGATAATTTTCTTTTATCGCTTGAATTACAAGTGAACCGTTTTCAATAAATGAATTTGATGTTGATGCTGTGTAAAATTGAAGTTCATTGTTTCCTCCGCCATCGCCATTAACTTCATGTTCCCATTTTGTTAAATCAATATTTGCATTTTCAAATTCATCATTCCAAACTAAAGTATAACCTGGTATTACAGGAATAGAATCCTTAGGCGTTGTAATGGATTGCTCTTTGCTGCAGCCAGCAAATGTAATTGAGATAACAGCAAATTGCATCAGCAAAATTTTATTGAGTATTTTTGTTTTCATTTAAGATCCTTTTAACTAGTCATTGCGAATGATCCGCCTTGGTGGGTTCGAGTGAAGCAACCTAAAACTATTTAAAGATTGCTTCGTCGAGGAATCCCGCAATGACAGACTTTTTATTATTCAACTAATTCAAAATTTGTTTCTAAAACATCAACTGAATTTGTACCAATATAAACTTTAAATAATCCTGGCTCCGATTTGAATTTCATATCAGCGGCGGTGAATCTTAAATCCTTTTCACTAATTGTAAAGTTTACAGTTTTTTCTTCACCTCGTTTAAGCATTATCTTTTTAAATCCTTTTAGCTCTTTAACAGGTCGTGTAACACTTCCAACCAAATCCTGAATATACATTTGAACGACTTCTTCACCATCATAAATTCCGTTATTCTTAACTTTTACATATACAATTAGAGAATCTTCACCTTTAATTTTATTTTTGCTTAGTTCAAAATCATTATAAGTAAAAGTTGTATAACTCAAGCCATACCCAAAAGGGTAGAGCGGTGTTATCGGCAGATCAATATATTTAGATGTATAACGATTATTTTCATTACCCGGTCTGCCAGTATTTTTATGATTATAATAGATTGGAATTTGACCAACTGTTCTGGGAAAAGTTACTGGTAATTTTCCGCTAGGATTGTAATCGCCGAATAGAACTTTTGCAACTGCATCGCCAGTCATTGTTCCAGCAAACCACGTTTCTAAAATTGCATTTGCATTATTATTCAACCAATTGATAGATAATGGTCTTCCATTCATAAGCACTACAATTATTGGTTTACCTGTTTTATATAATTCCTTTGCTAATTCTTCCTGAACACCTGGTAAATCCAAACTGGAACGACTGTGAGCCTCTCCGGTCATATCTCTGCTTTCACCAAGACAAAGAATTATTATATCAGATTTCTTTGCAATCTTAACTGCATCTTTAAATCCATTAGTTGAACTATCATTTACTTTGCATCCTTCTGAGTAAAGGATTTGTGTTTTAGAATCTATATAATTTTTAAATCCATCAAGAACGGTAACTACATCAGCAGAATCGCCTAAAGCACTCCATTCACCAATTGGATCAATACTATTATCGGCAAGCGGACCAATTACTGCTATTTTTTTGTATGTTATTTTTAGTGGAAGAATATTTTTATCATTTTTTAATAATACAAATGATCTTCTTGCAACCTCAAGCGATGCAATTTTTGTATCGCTTGTCATTATGTTTTTAGCTTCACGCACTTTTTGGCAATAGCGAAATGGATCATCAAATAATCCGAGCATAAATTTTGTTCTTAAAATTCTTTTTACCGATTCATCAATTACATCTTCATCTACTTTATCTTCATCAACAAGTTTTTTTAGTTGTGTTATATAAGCCCGTGATTCCATATCCATATCAAGACCAGCATTTATAGATATCTCTGCAGCTTGCTTTAAATCTGATGCAAACCCGTGAGGAATTAATTCTCCGATAGAATTCCAATCGCTAACAACAAATCCTTTAAATCCCCATTCTTCTCGTAGAATATCAGTTAACAAATATTTACTACCAGAAGCGGGAATTCCACCAATCTCATTGAACGAAGCCATTAGGGTTAATGCTCCTGCATCAACACCTGCTTTGTACGGAGGCAAATAAATATCTCTAAAAGTTCTTTCTGAAAAATCTACTGTATTATAATCTCTGCCGCCTTCTGCGCCACCGTAACCGGCATAATGTTTTAAGCAAGCCATAATATTTAAATCGGAAAGATCGCCTTGATAACCGCGGACATGAGCTGCAGCCATTAGTGATCCTAAGTACGGATCTTCGCCGCTTCCTTCCATAATTCTTCCCCAGCGTGCATCGCGAGCAATATCAACCATTGGAGAAAATGTCCAGTGTATTCCTGCCGATGCTGCTTCAATGGCTTGATAATGTGCAGACATTTCTACAATCTCCGGCTGCCATGTCGCTGCTTCACCAAGGGGGATTGGAAAAGTAGTTTTAAATCCATGTATTACATCTAAACCAAATATTAGTGGAATTTTTAATCTTGATTCCTGTACTGCAATTTTTTGAAGTTCATAAGTAAACTCAGCGCCAATTGCATTTAGAAACGATCCAATTTTTCCTTCTCTGATTAATTTTTTGTATTCATCGGGTACATTTGCTTTTACCGTTGGTCCCCATCCAATTCCATACGATAGCTGATTCAGCTGCCCAATTTTTTCATCAAGCGTCATTAAAGATAGAACCGAATCAATACGGTCTTCAATTATTTCATTCGATGTTTTATTTTGGGGTGTTTGAACAAATCCACTTAAGGTTATTATTACTAACGCAGAGATTAATAGAAATAGTTTTTTCATTTCAAACCCGAGTGTGTCGCTTGTTGTTAGAACTAGTATAAATAAAACTTAAATCAAAAAAACATAAGAATAACTGAAACGACTAAAAGAAATAGGTTAATTTTTTTGGGATTTGAAACATAAAAATCATGTTGTTGATACTTTGTAATTATGTTTAATTAATCTTTAATTAAATCGATACAGTTTCTTCATTAATTATCTCGTTCCAAATTAACGCAGCAGAACCAAGCACAGCACTGTTTCCTTCGGGTAATCCTGAAGGAAGAATTTTTACTTTATTACTAAATACGTGAAATAAGTTTTCTTCCATAGACTTTTTTGTTGGCTCGATTATCAGATTACCGGCTTGCGCTAATCCGCCAAATAATATAATTGCTTCAGGACTTGTTACAGCAACAGCATCTGCAAGTTTTAATCCGAGAACTTTTCCTGTAAACTCAAATGCTTCTTTTGCGATTTTATCTCCGGCCAGTGCCGATGTAAAAATCATTTTAGAATGGAGATCGTTATAACTAATATTCCTTAAAGTACTTTTTTCATTTGAATTTGCGAGCAATTCCATAACAGTGCGTTTAATTCCTGTGGCAGATGCATA
The DNA here is from genome assembly GCA_039931535.1 of Ignavibacteriota bacterium. Lineage (GTDB taxonomy): Bacteria > Bacteroidota > Ignavibacteria > Ignavibacteriales > Ignavibacteriaceae > IGN3. The sequence continues at coordinate 2,181 of JBDTRQ010000368.1, read as the reverse complement.
GGTTTCTAAACATCCTTTTCTGCCGCAGCCGCATTGTCTTCCGTTCGGATCATAAACTGTGTGCCCAATCTCTCCAGCAAATCCATCTGATCCATAAACTAATTTTCCATCTACTACAACACCGCTGCCTAAACCAGTGCCGAGCGTAATTACAATAAAATCTTTCATTGCCTTTGCGGCACCAAAAAGCATTTCTCCAATTGCTGATGCATTTGCATCATTAGTTATGGCAGCGGGAACATCATAATATTGTTTTAATATCTCAACAACATTAACAACACCCCATTTTAAATTTGGTGGGTTTTCCACTGTACCGCGGTAGTAATTTGCATTAGGTGCGCCAACTCCAATTCCTTTTAAGACATAATTATCAAAAATAGTTTTATATAATATTTCAATCTCAGGATGCAATCTTGCAAAAAAATCTGCTGCGCTGTTTTGTGCTATTGTTGGGATTGATGATTCAGTAATACATTTTCCATTCACATCCACAAAACCAAAAGCTGTGTTAGTTCCGCCAACATCAATACCGAGTGTTACTTCTATTTTCATTCACTTATGCCTTAGCAGTTTTAAAAGTTGGGATATGACCTTTAACGCCATAATATGCTATATAAACGTAACAAAGAACCGGAAGAATAAAAGCATGGTGTATTCCAATATTATCAGCTAAAAATCCCTGACCAAGCGGAATCAAAGCTCCGCCAACAATTGCTGTACAAAGTATTCCTGAACCCTGACCGGTGTGTTTTCCAAGTCCATCAATTGCAAGAGTAAAAATTGTTGGGAACATGATTGAATTAAATAATCCAACTGCCAGGATACTCCACATTGCAAACTGTCCATTTGTTAACATAGAAATTACGACGAGTGAAGCTGCAGTAACAGCAAGTATGGCTAAGGTTCTGCCTGGTTTTTGTTTTCCGATATTAAATGCAATAAAGTTAATTGCAACCAGAGCAAGAAATGTTAATGTTTTACCAAGTCCAGAAAGTGAAAGTGTTGCAAAGTTTTGATATTCCTTTGTAACATAAAGAGCAAGTACAAGTGCCAATACAAATACTAATGCAGCATAAATATTTTTCTTTTTTGTATCCTTCATTCCGGAAAGTGTAATCGAACCGAAAAATCTTCCAATCATTGCACCGCCCCAATAAAGGGCAACATAAGTTCCAGCTTCGGCTTCAGGCATATTTACTAATTCTTTAAAGTAGTTAACCAAAAAGCTTCCGATTGAAACTTCTCCACCCACATAAACAAAAATAGCAACTGCACCTAAAACTAAATGTTTGTATTCCCATGCACTTTTGTGATTGATATCTGAGCCAACTGATTCACCATTGCTGGAAGTTTGCGCTGCTGCTTCTATTTTAGGAAGTTTGAAGAGTGCAAAAATTATTGCAATTGCCACCAGCATTACAGTTAAAATTATGTATGGAGTTTGGACTGAACTTGCTTCGATAAGTTTATAGGCTTCAACTTCTGTCATACTCATTTTAGCTAATTCATCTGCGCCTTTAACGGCAAGTGAAAGAATTAATATTGATCCAAAAATTGGAGCGATAGTTGTTCCGAGTGAATTAAATGCCTGTGAAAGATTTAACCTGCTTGAAGCGGTTTTTGGTTTTCCTAAAATAGCAACATAAGGGTTAGCAGCAACTTGTAATAATGTTATCCCTGATGCAAGTACAAATAGAGCCAATAAAAATATTTCATAAGACCGGTAGCCTGCTGCAGGATAAAACAAAGCTGTGCCTGCTGCTGCTGTTAATAATCCGATTATAATTCCTGTTTTATATCCAATTTTTTCTACAAGAATTCCTGATGGAAGGGATACGATTGCATAAGCGGTAAAAAAAGTAAATTGCACAAGCATAACTTGTGTGTAGTTCAATTCAAAAATTGCTTTTAGATGCGGAATAAGGATATCATTTAAGCAGGTTATAAATCCCCACATAAAAAACAATGAAGTTAAAACCACTAAAGCAGGTGTGTAATTATTATTACTACCGCTTGTGGATGCTGTGTTTGCTTTTGAAGGAGATGAAACCGCCATCAGTTACTCCGGTATTTGTTAAATGAATAGATGATAAAAAAAGAAATAAAATTTGCCGTCTGAAAAATATTAATTTATCCAATTATTATGCCCAATAATTTAAAAATAAACACGCTGTTGCAGTA
>JBDTRQ010000367.1:0-2608 GCA_039931535.1 Ignavibacteriota bacterium | reverse complement strand
AGTTCTTGAATAATTATGATTTAGAGGTCATTCCGAACTTGTTTCGGAATCTCCTTTTCTTAAAAATTAAGATGCTGAAACTGCCGCGGTAGACAACATAACAAATGAGTAATTTTTTTATAAATAATATTTATGGATAATTTATTTCAATACCTGATTTGGGGTATTATAATTTTTAGCTTCCTAAGCTCTTTCTTTAAAAAGAAAGGGCAGCCGAAGCCGCCATTGCAGGGAACAAAACCAGGCGGTAATACTTCATATCAAGCAGTACAAAAACCGATTGATCTTGCTTCGGTTACAAAGAAACAGGATCAGTATGATATTTTGCATGAACTTGAAAATATGTTTAAAGGTAATATTAAAATTCCTGAAGAGCCAAAAACAAAACAAATTGATTCTTATGATATTTATGCATCGCGTGAAATAAAAGATAAAGATCTTAATCTTCAAGTTGATAAGCGATTACAGAGAAACGTGCAGGATCAAAGCCCGATTGGCTCCAGACCGACTTATGATGAAGGAAAAAGCCAGGGAAGAAAAAGTGTTCTGCAGAAGCAATCAAGAAAAGTAGATGCGAAGATAGAAGCAGGTGCAAAAGAGTTTGAAAAAGTTCTTGCCGGTCCACAAAAACAAAGAGCGGCTGTTGCTGATTTCAATCGCAAATTAAAAAATCCTTCAACTGTTAAAGAGTATATTTTGTTTTCAGAAATTTTAGGAAAACCAAAAGCAATGCGTAGATGAATCAGAAAAAATATACGTTAAAAAGACTTAATCAAACGGGACTCATTCAATCTAAGGATGAGTCCCGTTTTACAATTAATTACCGGGAAGAACTAAATGCTTCACAGTTTGAAGCGGCTTCTGCGGTAAAGGGATGTTATTTAATTATTGCCGGAGCGGGCACAGGTAAAACACGTACTTTAGTTTATCGTGTTGCACGATTGATTGAGCTTGGTTACGATCCAAGCTCAATTTTACTTTTAACTTTTACACGTAAAGCCGCAAATGAAATGATGAAGCGTTCATCAATGCTGCTTGATGATAGATGTTCTAAAATTCGCGGTGGTACGTTTCACTCATTTGCAAATCTTACACTTAGAAAATATGCTAAAGTAATCGGACTTGATTCATCTTTTACAATTCTTGATCAAAGCGATTCTTCAGATGTGATAAATTTAATTCGTTCGCAGGATGGATTTATCACAAAAGAAAAAAGATTTCCGAATAAGCAAACACTAAACAAAGTTTTTAGTTTAAGTGTCAACACAGGAAAGAAAGTTGAAGAGATAATTGAAAATGATTATCCGCATTTTATTCCGCTGCTTGATAAGATTTTAGAAATCCAAAAAATATTTATTGAATATAAACGCCGTAACAACTTGCTTGATTATGATGACCTGTTAGTTTATTTGCGTGAGTTTCTAAACAAAGGCGGACCAGCAGTAAAAGCGCTTCTTTCAGAAATTAAATTTGTAATGGTTGATGAGTACCAGGATACAAATCATTTGCAATCAGAAATTGTAAAAGGATTAGCGCAGTACAGTAAAAATGTTATGGTTGTTGGCGATGATTCTCAATCAATTTATTCTTTTCGCGGTGCGGATTTTCATAACATAATGCAGTTCCCAAAACTTTTTGATGATGTAAAGATTATCAAGCTTGAAGAAAATTACAGAAGTGTTCAATCAATTTTAGATTTTGCAAATCGTATTAACGAAGCGGCAGTAGAAAAATATAAAAAAGATTTATACTCAAGACGCGGCAGTGGACAGTTGCCGAACATTGTTGCTGCATCAAATGAAAATCTTCAATCTAAATTTATAGTGGAAAAAATTCTTGATCTTAGAGAAGAAGGAGTTCCGTTAAAAGATATTGCAGTTTTATTTCGTTCATCTTTTTTTTCGTTTGATCTTGAACTTGAGCTTTCAAAAGCTAATGTACCATTTCAAAAATTTGGCGGAATGAAATTTGTAGAAACTGCTCATGTAAAAGATGTAATGGCGTTTTTAAGAATTGTAGTAAATCCAAAAGATGTTATAAGTTGGTACAGAGTTTTACTTTTACACGAAGGCATTGGACCAAAAACTGCTCAGCGTATTTTAGATGAACTTGCAACATCAAGGATTACAATTAAAGCTGAACCGGATCAGCAGCCCGGGTTTAAGTATCAAAAACTTGGTCCTTTGTTTTATCTTTTGTATGAACTTCAGAAAAAGAAATTACTGCCATCAGAAATGGTGCAGAGAGTTTATGATTATTATTACGATCTATTCAAAGCAAACTATGATGACTGGAATAAACGTAAAAAAGATTTAGAAATTTTTCAGAACATTGTAGAAAATTATACGTCTGTTGATTCCTTGCTTTCTGATATGGCAATCGAACCGATAATTGAAAGCGTTGTTGATGTTGAAGCAACTGATAAAGAAGAAGAGTATGTAACACTTTCTACAATTCATTCGGCAAAAGGATTGGAATGGCATTCGGTTTTTATTATTCATGCTGTTGAAGGTTACTTCCCTTCTGCAAGATCGATTGAAAGTTTAGAAACATTGGAAGAAGAAAGAAGATTGATGTACGTTGCTTCAACCCGTGCAAAAAATAATTT
>JBDTRQ010000366.1:0-2835 GCA_039931535.1 Ignavibacteriota bacterium | reverse complement strand
TTATTTGCTTTTAGAAGTTTTAAGAAAAGTAAAAAATAATAAACTATTTTTTTGCAGCGATATATTTTATTACTTCAGCTTTTTCGATAGTTACTAATCCACCACTGTTTGCTTCTTCAAATATTTTATTAACAACAGGAATGAAGTTTTCAATCTTACTTAGTTCATCAACTATCTCAATTATCAGCGGCAGATCTTCAGACATAGCCAATATTTTTGATGTATGAATTATACTGTTCGCGCCAAAACCCATAATGCCTTTTATAACAGTTGCACCAGCCAAACCAGTTTCTCTGGCTTTTAAAACCAATTCTTCATAGACAGGTTTGCCGTTGTGTTTATCGCTTTCACCCACAAATATTCTAAGCAATTTTGCATCAGTGTTTGTTTGCATTAACTAACCTATAAGTTTTGAAATTAAGTATGCTAAATAAATTCCGAGTAAACATAAAACTACATTTAGTGCAACGTTATAAATTGCCAATCCAAATTCTGAATCCCTAAATAAATTTAATGTTTCAAAAGAGAAAGTAGAAAATGTAGTAAAGCCGCCGCAAAACCCTATTGTAAGAAATAATCTAAATTCGTTTCCAATTAATTCTTTTTCGTTTAGATAAAACATAATTATACCAAGCAAGAATGAACCTACGATGTTTACGACTAAAGTTCCATAAGGGAAAATCACATAAATGTTTTTTTGGATATAGCTCGAAATACCATAACGAAGTGCGCCGCCAATTGCAGCGCCTGCGGATACAAGAATATAATTTAACATTGTTTATCTTTTTTTACCGAAAGATAAAACTAATCAGACAGCCGACAAAATTATTTTAGTAAATTCATTTTGCCGCTTTTAATTTTTTCTCCAACCTTTATGTTGTACAGATAAATTCCGCTTGCAACATTTTGGCTGTTTTGATTCTTCCCTTCCCAGTTAACAACATAATTACCTGCAGCAAGTTGTTGATTGACCAATGTTGCAATCAAAGCTCCCTGTACATCATAAATTTTTAATTCAGTGTTTTGATTTGTTAAATCATACGGAATTGTGAATGCAATCAGTGTACTTGGATTAAATGGATTTGGATAATTTGAAATCAATATTTCCGACTGTGGGATGATTGTGTTATTAGGATCATAATCAACCGACGTAATCAACGAAGGACCATTGCCTCTTGAATTTCCAGTTGAATCAGCTAAATAAATATTAACCCAGTCTGGGCGCAAAGCAGATTGTAAATATTGATCATTCCATTCCAGATCTGTTAATCTTAAGAAATTGGATGTAGTATATTCATAATAACTCATAACAGGACCAATAAAAGCTGTTGTAACGCCATCATTCCAAGGTGTAACAAAAACACCAAGGTTTATGGGACCAGTGCCAACATGTTTAACCCAACCTAAAGGTATTCCAGAACAGTCTGTAGGAACTGTGTGCATATCTGCAACTAAATGATCACTTTCATTTAATCCCTTTTCACTAAATTCATTATCCATATAAAATAATCTTGGATACCAGCCATCATACGCAGGTCCATATCCAGAAGGGTTTTGATATATCATACTTTTTAAAAAATCAATTTCTTGCGTTGAAAGTAATTCTGAATTCAACTCTTTAATACAAATATTTTGAAGTGTATCGGATACTGCATAAAGATGTTGAAAATAATCAGTAAGATAATTCTGATACATAGGCTCTGGAAAATTAATATTCTGTAATTTCTGAATTGCATTTTGCGAGAACAACCTCAAAGAATTATAAAATTCAGGAAATGGTTCAACATAACTAAATGGATAAGAACATAAAGAACCACCCGTATAAGATTGCTTTGCATATAAAAGATTATCGTGTCTTAATTCTGCCCACGAAGAAAGCTGCGTATTCATTTTTTCCTGCCAGAACGCCGCGGTTTGCATAAAATCCGGTAAATTGTCTCGATCCAAAGGTGGATTTAATTTTCTGATAATACTTAACCAATTAGAATAAAAATTTGCATTCCAAAATTCATCATCATAAGAATCAATTAAATATCTTAAAGCAGCAAGATTGCTCGAGTAATGGTATTGATTTAATTCATCAACAAGTAATTGTGCGGACGCTGAATTTCCGATTGAAAAAAGTACATCTTGTAAAGAAGGTAATAGACGGCAAACTCTGCCAGCGATTCTATCAAAAACAACACTCGCTGTAACATAAGAATCAATAACAAATCTCTGTCCAAATAACATAAAAGCTGATGCCGGTACAATGCTATCAGGACTCATTGGATCGCTATATAAAATTTGAGATAATATTAGTTGATATGCAAAGCTCTGATTATTAAGTGTGTCTTGAAATTCTACAACTTTAATACTATCCAAAAGTTCGTTGGCATCTGTAAACGAAACAGCATTCTTTAAATATCCTAGATTATCTAAAGTAACATTGTCCTGATCACCGGCAAATATCTTTATAGTATTTTCAATTTCTAAATAATCATCGTAAGAATTTGAAGCATCAATTAATTCTTTAATTAGATATGAATCTATTATTTGTCGCTTTACATCATTAAAACTTGGAGAACATATTCCAGGCATTGCCTCAGGGGCCATTAAATAAAGTTCTGTTCTTCCAAGCCACATAATTACTCGAAAGTAATTCGGTAATTGTGTTGGATAAGGAATATTAGGCTCTTCATAATAATGTCCACGAGGTTTAAACTGGCTCCAGTCAATTATTCTGCAGTTATCTGCAAATAAGTTATATAAGTTCACTTGTTCATCTTCAATGAATTGTAATATCGAATCAATTTTTGAAGTTCCAATAGGAGTAATGTCAATTTTCTGAATAGC
>JBDTRQ010000365.1:0-2940 GCA_039931535.1 Ignavibacteriota bacterium | reverse complement strand
ACGCAGCCAAGGAAATTTCTTTTGGAAAGTCATCGCGACCAAATATTTTCTTTTGCTCCAGTTATTAACACTGCTCGAGTCCTCACAATAGCCGCATCGAATGTTAAATGTCATTACTTTAATATTCTCTGCTTGGGCAAATAAAGTCAGTGAGAATAAGACTAATAGTAAAAGTAAAAATAATTTTTTCATTTATTATCCTTTAAATCGATTCCAATTTTTCAAGTATCTTAACCATTGCATAAGTATCCATTTTACAATACTGAAGTAAGTTGTTTCTTGTTTCAGCAATCTTCATTAAATCAGTTTCGTAATAAAGACTTTCATAAGCTGTTGATGCAAGTCCGCCTTCATTAATTTCCAAATCATTATAACTTAATTCAGAAATCAATGCTGGCAAAACATATTTGATTGAATAAGAGCCTTGCATTTTATGTGTGTAATAATATTTTTTTTGAAACGGCAGCATTAAATCTTTTATGCGACTTATGCGTTCTTCAATTTCTTTTTTATACTTTGGAAATGCATCAGCGATTTCTTTTAATCTTAATATCTCAAAAGATTTATTATAAGCAAGAATATCCCCTTCACCTTTTGTATCCCGCAAAAGATTTTCTATAAACTTAATTCGCGGATCATTTCCGGTATCAGCTAAAAACTCAAAATGTTCAACTTTACTTTTTTTATTTTTCTTGTAATGTAAGGAATACTGAAATGGAATTTGCTGATACGGTTTTGAGTTATCAAACATAGGCACAGCGGATTGGAAAGATTCAAAATCCATATAATACATTGGATAATTTAAATCAGATACAAAGTCCTTAATTGCTTTTTTATCAATCAAATCTTTTTGGCTTTTATAAATATCAACTTGAAGTTTTGCATTTTTTGAAAGACCAGCATCATCAGGTATATCTTCCAGTTTAATTATTCCGCTTCTGTACAGGTCATATTTTTTGGTAAGATGAACACCTGAAAGATAGAAAACGGAATTTTCAGGAATATGTTTTCTGCAATATTCAAAAAAGCCGCATATATAAGGATCGTAACAATGTTCGCCAATATCAATTTTAGGAATTATCCTTTTGCTTAGAACTGTTTTAAATCGTTTTATATTTTCTTCGATCCATTTTTGCAGCGGTAAAATATTTTTTAAAACTGACTCCGTAAAAAAAAATTTATCTAATTCAATTGCTCCCTTTCTTATATATTGATTATTGATATATGTGATTGAAAAATCTTTAATCTTATATCCACAATTGGTTATAACCCAATACTGCAAAGCTGCATCTCGAATGTATGTTTCTGATATTGATGTTGAGCTTTTAACTTCAAAAACTTTTAATCCACTTTTTTCATTAACAACAATATCAGCAACTGAAAGTACATCACTAAAGTTAAATGATGCTTCATAAATAACTTTCTGATTATCATTAATTAAATTTTTTGTAACAGCAACAGCTTTATCATATTCAAATTGTGATTTGGGTGAAGCATCAATTCCATTTGGGAAAAGTAGCTGCGCAAGTTTTCCAACATCAGTACCTCGTTTAAATATTGCTTTCTGCATATCAGAAAGCTGATCCATTTCGTTGTAATGATATTTGTAAAGATAGAGTTGCTTTTCGCACTGCACACCGCGTATGAATGAAGATTTGCTAAGTAGATGTGAAGACATTGATTTTCCAATCTGCAATAATTTTGATTCATAATTTAAACTTTTATAAATCAATTCTGTAATTTATAAGTGTCATTTAAAAAGGATTAGAATAACATGAAATTTATATTACTCTCATTTTGTCTTATGTTATCACTCAATCTAATAGCACAAGATAGATTTTACACTAAAGGTTTAGCAAATGGTTATGCATGGACTGATAGAAACTCTACTAGTACACTTGCATATTCAAAACGTGAATCACTTGGAAAGATGTTACCATACAATATGGTAAGACCCAATAAAGAAACTCCTATTAACCAAGAGAGCATTCGAAGAAAAATTTCTTTTCCGCTTGAGTGTGAAGATGATGTAAGAGAACTCGCTAAAACAAATGAAGAAGAAATGATAGATATAGGAATAATGGTAACAATGATTGATGAATTTTATAAAGCTCAAGAAAATCTGATCATCCCTGTTTTGGGCGCATATTGCTGTTCAGTAAAGAAACTTGCGGGTGTAAGTGTAGATGAGATTGAAATTTACAAAAATAAATTAATCGAGTACTCAAAAAAATGAATCTTAAAACTTTATCCCCCTTGAATTATAGTTTTAACAATAACGCAACTAAAATTGTAATATTTTTTCTGATAGTTTTTTTATCTCAACAATCTTTTACACAGATTCAGGATAAAAGATACACTCAAGATTCTGAAAACGGGTATATGTGGATAGATTTTGAAAAGCGAATGATTGCAAAAAATGTTAAGTATGATTTTTTAAGTTCAATGTTAGAAAATCAAAAACTAAAAAATCTTACCGGCAGCTATAAAGATGATTTAGGTTGTGATAGCGATGTGAAATATCTTCAATCAACAAAAAACGATGAGATAGATTTAAATACAATCATTTCCATTATTGATAAATTTTATAGTGATGAGATTAACCGTATTATTCCAATTAGATATGCTTACTGCTATTGCATTAAAGAGCTGGCGGGATATAATATTAAAGATTTACAGGCTTATGCAAAAAAACTAATAATTTTTTCAAGTTCAGAATTAAAAAAGTAACGGCTCGTTAGGTTTTTGTTTTGATTTTTTTTCTTTTGATTTATCTTTTAAAAAATCAGCAAAATCTTCTTTGGTGATAACATAAATTTTGCCAACCTGTGTGGATTTTAATGTTCCGTTTTTTACATGATATAAAACTCCTGAATGGCTCATATCCAAAAGTTTTGCAACTTCCTGTACACTAAATAAATCTTTCATAAGTTTTTCTGA
>JBDTRQ010000364.1:0-3423 GCA_039931535.1 Ignavibacteriota bacterium | reverse complement strand
TTCAATTTCCATTCTTAAAAGTGCTGCAGCAAGAGTTTTACCTTGGGCATCGTGTTTTAGTGAAACTGTTCCGCCGCCGCCCAGAGTATTGTGCAATAAAAAATTTAAGGCTCGTAAATTTGGCAGATCAAACCTTTCAACTTTACCAAGACATATCCCTTCAAAGTGCTTTTTTACCCGTTCAACTGTAAGATGCTTTTTTATAAGATCATAGCCCTTATCATCATAAGCAATAATTCCTACATTTGCAGCATCACCTTTATCACCGCTTCTACCATGAGCGATGTCTAATAATTTTATTTTCATTTTTCTTTATGCTGTCTACCGCGGCAGATTGTTTCAGCATCTCCTTTATTACTGAAATAATATTTCTAATGGGTCCTCAATTTCAGGATATAAATCTTTCCAGCTTTTGTTTTTAGATTCTATCAAATTAATTTTCCATTGTCTATGCCAATTTTTTAATTGATTTTCTCTTTTAATTGCTGATTCAAAATAATTTTGAATCTCATAATAAACTAAACTATGCACGTTATACTTTTTTGTATATCCTTCAATCAAAGTGTTTTTATGTTCAAAAACTCTTCTTGATAATGGGTTGATCATTCCTATATAAAGAACTTTATTTCTGTTAGACAAAATATAAATATAGTATTTCTTCATTAGCTAAAGTTCCTGAAATAATCTGCCGTCACGGACAGGATGGATTATTTTAGCTCCATTATTTCAACCTTTGGAGTAACTAATGCTTTGGGAATTAATGCGGGCCAATAAGCAACAACTTCACTTGGCTTTGGTCTGCCGCCGGCAAATCCTGTTACTGACGGAGGACCTGTAAGAATTAGCGGAGCAATCTCTTTACCGAATCTTTCTACAGATTTATTATCGTGTGAACGTACTCCAACTCTTAAAACTATTTCATTTATTTTGTCTTCTTCTATTTCTACTGCAAGTGGACCGTGGGTGGAATTATATCCAACAAATTCTGTTCTGATTTCATCGAATTGTAAGTTAAGATTTGCTAATCTTTTTCTTAAAATCTCATCTGCAACTTTGGCTTTTGTAAGAGCTTGCGGCCAGGAATATGTTAATGAAGATATCGCACTAAATCCATCAGAATAAGAACATGAAACCTTAAAAAACTCTGTTTCCTTAAATCCTTTAACATCATACATTTTAACTCTATCATTACCTAAATCTTCAAGTCTTATTGAAGTAAAATCAGCAACACAGTCCGGAGTTATATATGACTTAGGATCGCCAATTTCATATAATAGCTGCTCCGCTACAGTTTCAAACGAAACTCTTCCACCAGTGTTTGAATGTTTTGTAATTATCACTTCTCCATTTGGAAAAGCTTCGGCAATCGGAAATCCAATTTCTGCCATATTCGGAATTGATTGCCAATCTCCCAGAAAATTTCCACCGCTTGATTGAGCGCCGCATTCCAAAATATGCCCGGCAACAGTTCCTGCAGAAAGTAAATCATAATCATTTGCTTTCCAACCAAATTCATAAATCATCGGAGCAAGAGTTAAACCTGTATCTGTAGTTCTTCCAGTAATTATTATATCAGCACCTTTTTCTAATGCTTCAACAATCGGAAAAGCACCGAAGTAAACATTTGCACTAAGTAGTCTATCTTGAACAGTGCTGATTGGTTCATCTGTTTCCATATTTTTTAGCTGGGCACCACTTGCAATTAGTTCATCCAAATTGTCTTTAATATTATCACCAAGAACAACGCCAATTTTTAAATTTTTAATTCCAATTTCTTTTGCAACTTTTATTACTGCTTCTGCGCACGCAATCGGATTTACTCCACCGCCATTGGTTATTACTTTTATTTTTTTTGCTGCTGTGATTGGAAGAATTCTCCTCATCAGTTCAGGAATATCTTTAGCGTAGCCAAGTTCCGGATTTTTATTCTTCTGTTTCTGCAGAATGGACATTGTAACTTCCGCAAGATAATCCATTACAAGATAGTCTATATCTCCTTTAGTAACTTGGTGATACGGGGCATCAATTAAATCTCCCCAAAAACCTTGACCGGAAGCAATTCTAATTTTTTCTTTCATTTATTTCCTTTGTAATTTTTTCCGCAAGTAAATCCAAATCATTTATGGAATTAACATTAAACCATTCAATTCTTTTATCAGCATTAAACCATGTCATTTGTCTTTTTGCAAATCTTCTGGTATTTCTTTTAATCAATTCAACAGCACGATTTAATGAAATTTCATTCTCTAAATATTGAATTATTTCCTTATATCCAACAGTATTTAAAGAGTTTAACTTTTTATCATAACCGGATTTTAAAATTGATTTAACCTCTTCAACTAAACCAGTTTCAATCATTTCATCAACCCTGAGTTCGATATTTTTATAGAGTTCACTTCTCTCCCATTTAAAACCAATTTGTTGATATGTAAAATTATTATTTTTTTTTGCTTCGGTATGATGCTGCCAAATTGGTTTACCTGTTAATCGTATAACTTCTATTGCCCTAATAACGCGCTTCCAATTTTGTGGTAACATTTTATCAGTGCTAATTCTATCAACTTTTTTTAGTTCTTCATAAAGATAATCATTACCATATTTTTGGCGCAATTCTAAAAGTTCCAATCGCAATTCACTATTTGAATCAGCAGATTCACTTATTCCGTCAATCAATCCTTTTATGTACAAGCCCGATCCACCAACCACAATAGGTATTTTGTTTTTATCTATCAAACTTTGTAGGATTAGCTCTGCCTCTTCAGCAAACATACTTGCGTTAAAATCTTCATCAGGATTGAGCTCATCAATAAAATGATGTTTTATTTTTTTCAGTTGTTGTGTAGAAGGTTTTGCTGTTCCGATATCCAACAATTTATAAACTTGTCGGCTATCGGCAGAAATTATTTCTGTTTCCAAAATTTTAGCTAACTGCAAGCTTAAATGTGTTTTACCGGAACAAGTAGGACCAACTATTACAATTACTTTTTCCAACCTTCTCTACCAATTAATGGAACGAATGAAAACTCCGGAATTACTTCTGAATCAAATTCTTTTTCAGAAATCTTTTTTATAAGATATAATTTTTGTGATATACGATCCCCAACAGGAATTATCAATCTGCCGCCGACTTCAAGTTGTTCTTTTAAATGATTTGGAACAATCGGCGAACCTGCAGTTACAATAATTCCTTCAAAGGGAGCAAATTCTTTCCAACCAATTGTACCATCACCATATTTTGCATGCACTCTAATTCCTAATTTATCGAATAGTTTTGTTGTCCGATGATGAAGATCAAGATTTCGTTCTATGCTATAAACATCGGCTTGCATCTCAAATAAAACAGCAGCCTGATATCCCGAACCGGTTCCAATTTCCAAAATTTTCATCCCTATGAGGGCTATACTTATTCAAACTATCGAATTC
>JBDTRQ010000363.1:0-20250 GCA_039931535.1 Ignavibacteriota bacterium | reverse complement strand
TATACTGCATTATATGGTTCAAAATAAATTGCCTGGTTGTCTTCAAGAATATTACCGAAGAGGCTGTCAATATCGGAATTGGTTTTGTAATCACTTACTGACCTGCGAAAAGAAATATTAAAATCAGTTAACATTTTTCTATTTAAGAAAATAAATATTGGACGAGCTAAATCAGTGCTGCTAATATATTTAGTAGCACTATTTTTTGCGTTTATATTAGTATCGTGCTATAACGAAATGCCTAATAATCCCATTGAGAATAAACCGCCGACAACTAAAATCTTTTTGGAACCTGATAGTACTATATCAGAACAGCCAAGTAAAATTAAACTGAATTGGACAGGCGATGACCCTGATGGTATTATTGTTGGTTTTTATTTTTCTTTTAACAGTACAGATTGGACGTTTACAACTAAAAATGACAGTTTATTTGAATTAAAGATTGGTGCCGTTGATACCATATTCAATTTTAAAATATCTTCAGTTGATAATAGTGGAAATGGAAAATACGACAATCAGGTTATTCAGAATAATCGAAATTATGGTCCAGAGCCTTTTAACGATGCAAATAACAATGGCATTTGGGATGAGGGTGAAACATTTACTGACATAGGTTTAATAGATCCAAATCCTGCTACACTTATTTTACCAATTAAAAATTCTGCTCCAATAATTTCATGGAATGTTCTAAGTACACTTCCGAATAATTCTTTTCCTGCAATGTCTTTTGGCTGGAATGTTACTGACATCGATGGAAACGAGACTATTACGAGTATTAAAATTGCTTTAAATGATACTAATAATTACGTTTTATTGGATGGTGGAATCAGAAATATTACAATAAAAACTAAAGACTTTAGTAATAATAATCCTTTAATGGATATACTTATTAATGGAGACCCAAGTAAGCTTGCATCCGTAAAACTTCCTGGATTAATTTATAATGCAAATAATAAAATATTTGTACAAGCTCTTGATATTTCGAGTGCAAAATCGGAATGGATTTCATTGCCTGACTCATCTCATGATTGGTTTGTAAATAAACCCAAAGGTAAAGTACTTATTGTTGATGATTATAAGATACTTGATGCCACTGCAGCTTTTTATAGTTCTATGATGGATAGTATAGGATTAACAGATAAATACGATATTCTTAATTTACAAGTAGCAAATCTTCCATATTTAAATACTACATTTTTAGAAACAATAAAATTATTTGATGTTGTTTTGTGGTACACAGATACTGATCCATCATTAAATCTTGCAAACTTTGCGGTTCAAAATTATAATGATGCAGGAGGAAAATTATTTTTTTCCATGCAGTTTCCTCAGACAATTGACCTTCAGCAGATCGAAGGATTTCTTCCAATTGAAACTGATTCTAGTTATTACAAATCGACAATAGGTTCAAATGTTGCAGTAGCTTCTCAGGATTCTTTGAATTATCCTAATTTATTATCAAGTGGTTCCTTTGCCCGGGTAAGAGCTTTTAAACTCAAAAGTATCGGTGTAACGCCACTATATTATTTTCCAAACAATGAGCTAAAAGGTTTCATTGGTTTTGAGAAAAGCAGTAAAGATTTGTTTTATATTGGCGCACCTCTGCCTAAATTGAATGGTATTCCTGGAAGCATCAAAAATTTATTAATACAAGTTTTATTTAATGATTTTAATTTAACATTATGAACGCGCACGCAAGATTGAAGTTGTTCAAACAATTTATTTCATACTCTGAAGTAAATACTTTAGTAAAGAAGTATTCATTAGTTCTAATTTTATTTCTGATTTCCTGTATTCCTATAATTGGACAAACAGGTACAATCTCTGGAAATATTGTTGATAAAAAAACAGGTGAAACTTTACCGGGTGTAAATATCATTCTTAAAGGAACGTACTATGGCGCTGCTACAGATGTTAATGGTAATTTTAAAATTTCAGCCATTAATCCTGGATCATACACTATTGAGATTTCTTTAATAGGGTATAAATCTGTGCAGCTTACTGGTTACCAAATATCTTCTGATCAAAATAAAAAAATTAATATAGAACTTGAAGAAACTGTTTTAACTCTAGGACAGGATGTAATTGTCGTTGGCGAAAAACCGTTAATGGATGTTGAAGAGACACAAAGCAAAAGAACAATTTCAAAAGACGACATAGAAAATGCAATGGTAGAAAATATTTCAGATTTGGTAAGCCAACAAGCAGGTGTTGTAAAATCAGATAATGAAATTCATATACGAGGCGGCAGATCGTATGAAAACGCTTTTCTACTTGATGGAGTTTCTGTACAAGATCCTTTGGCAGGGACTGGTTTTGGATTACAACTTAGTGCAAATTCTATTGAAGAAGTTGAAATTATTACAGGAGGATATAATGCAGAATTTGGACAGGCTACTTCAGGTGTTGTAAATGTTAGAACTCGAGAGGGAGGAAATGTATTTCACGGTTCCGTATCATATAAAACCGATCATTTAAATGATATATCATCGTTTCATGTATTTAATATTGATGTTCTCGAAGCTAATTTAAGTGGACCAGAACCAATAACATCAATTATACTTCCTGAACTTGGAATAAAAATTCCGGGTGAACTGTCTTTCTTTGGAAATTTTTATGCTGGAATAAGCGACGGAATAACACAAGGATACAATAAATCTACGGCTAACCAACTTTACTCATCCATTTTTAATGGTACTAGTTTTGCACCGAGAGCAGAAAACAGTTGGTTCTGGATGGGTAAAATTACATACAAGTATTCACCAACTCTAAAATTTAATTATTCCATAAATCAATCGGTGAACATTAATCAGAATTCACAATCCTTACAGTCTAATCTTGAATATGTAGAGCCAAGTCCCGGTTATCAATATTCTTTTCAAAATATTCTTGATAGTGCAAATACATATACTCATAATAATATTTACCAGACTTTAAATATTACTCATACCTTAAATCCTAAAACTTTTTATGAATTAAAATTTAATTATTTCTTTACGCATTTAAGAGCTGACGCAAATGGTAAAGAATGGTATCAATACAATGAACATCAGGACATTGCTAATTTCCCTATTGAATACTATAACATTAATCACGACACAATAGGTATTATACCAGGCGATGGGTTTTGGGATATTGGTAATCCGGATACATGGCATGATCATTATCTTCAGGAATATTCAATCAGAGGTGATCTAACAAGTTTCTTTGATGAAAAAAATAAATTTAAGGCTGGATTTGATTTTAAATTTCAAGAAATGCAATCGATAGACATTAATCAACCGTGGATAGGTGAGTTAGGTTTCAATAATAATATATACAAAACCCACCCTGCTCTTGGTTCATTTTATGCTCAGGATAATATTAATTTTAGTGGTATGATTCTTAACATTGGTTTACGTTTAGATTATTGGTTCCCTGGTAAATATGTGGATGATGCTGTTAATAATCCTGATGTAATTACAATTCCAGATCAAACCAGAGCCAATTATAAGGATGACACTTTTAGTTGGTTTGGCGATAGAAGATTTAAAGCACGGCTAAGTCCACGTCTTGGAATTTCTCATCCTGTTTCAGATAATCAAACATTATTCTTTTCCTATGGACACTTTAGTAAATGGCCAAACCCACAATTTGTTTATGCAAAATTAGACCCAGTAAGCGCTCAATCATCATTTCAGAAATTCGGGAATCCTAACCTTAATCCAGAAACAACAGTTGCATACGAACTTGGATTAAAGACACAATTTTCAAATGACGATGTTTTAACAGTAACTGCATATTACAAGGATATCTTCGATTACGTAAGTACAAGATCTGCAATCATTTCTTCTGTAAGATTATCATCAAAAAGTTTTACAACTTATGTTAATTCGGATTATGCACGTTCGAGAGGTGTTGAACTTGAATACAAAAAGCGTATAGGAAAATGGTTTTCGGGAGCATTTAATTTTTCTTACTCTATTGTCACTGGAAAAAGTACTTCACCGGATGAAGGAATTCTTGTATTAAAAGGTGATATAAACGAATCTGTTAAAGAATTATATATGAGCTGGGATCGCCCTTTGAATGCATCAATTGCAACAAATTTTTATGTTGAAAAAGATAATGCGTTATTCGGATTCGGTAATGGAATTCTTGATGATTATAATATCTCAATTAGGGGACAGTTTCAATCGGGTAAAAGATATACCTCTGTAATTTATTCCGGTATTTCACCTCAAACCGGTAGACCTGTTTATGAAAGCGACCGGTATGATCGTTATAGTAAAATTGGAAATAACTGGTTTTGGATAGATCTAAATTTTGAAAAATATTTTGAACTTTTAAATTTTAAGTTCTCAGTTTTTGTAGAAGTTAATAATCTGCTTAATACTAAGAATTCAGCAATAATAAATCCTGTAACAGGTAAAGCTTATGAATATGGTGATCCAACTCCTATAGGCTGGAATGATCCTTTATATCCTGATTTACAAGCTCCAATATCAGCTTATCCTTATAATCCAGCCCGATATTTAACTCTTAGAAATATAAAATTTGGCGTGAGTTTGAGATTTTAATATGAAGTATATAATTATATTTTTATTTATTGCATTAAGTTTTTCTGATATTAAACCGCAGTTGTTTCCGGTTCTTGGCGGACAGCGTGCAGGTATTTCAACCGCTCAGTTTCTAAAAATTGGAGTGGGCGGAAGAGCAACAGCTATGGGCGATGCATTTGTAGCAGTTGCAAATGATGTATCAGCACTTTACTGGAACCCTGCAGGCTTAACACAATTTTCAGAAAATCAAGTTATGTTTTCTCACAATCAATGGGTTGTGGATATTAACCATGATTTTATCGGCGCTGTTTATCATCTTGATGAAACGAATACTTTTGGTGTTGCAGTAACTTCTCTCTCTATGGATCAAATGAAAGTTACTACAGAGTATGCTCCTTTTGGAACCGGAGAATATTTTGGATTTAGTGATCTTGGAATTTCAGTTTCATATTCCAGAAAGATGACTGAACAATTTAGCTTTGGCGGAACAGTAAGGTACATAGAGGAATCATTGGACAAACTTAAGATGCGCGGAATTATGATTGACCTTGGTACTTATTATTGGACAGGATTAGGAACTACACGTTTTGCAGTAACTGTTTCAAACTTTGGTAATGATATTGCACCTGATGGCGAAGTTGTACTTCTTGGTAACAGAACAAAATCAAATTGGCAATCATTTTCTCCACCTACAATGTTTCGTATCGGTTTTGCATTTGAACCTTATGAAGATGATCAAAATAAAATAACAACTTCAATTCAGCTTAATCATCCAAATGATAACAGTGAAAATTTATCTCTTGGATTTGAATACGTTTGGAATAAAATGTTTTATGCACGCGGCGGTTATAAAATAAATGTTGATGAACAAAATTATTCATTCGGTGCTGGTGTAAATGTTCCGATAAGTATAGCAAACGTTAGTGTAGATTATGCTTATGCAAACTTCACTAGACTTGGATCAGCCCATAGGTTTTCAATAATACTAGGTTTATAAAATATTATTAAATCATACCTGATTAAGCTGGTTTATTTAATTTTTAACTAACTAATAAAAATAAATTTTATTAAATGAAAAAATCTTTTTTAATATTTTTTTCTGCAATAATTATTGCTGGATGTGCTGATAAATTTGATATCAACCAATTTAGTGAGTACTCCAATAATATAAATATTGGCGGTGATACTCTTTATATTCAAACCGGTCTTCCTTGGAGCGGATTTAATAATCCTCAAGCAATGTTGATGGGAAAAGAACCATTTATCTATGTGTGCGATACAGATAATGATAGAATAGTTATGTTAGATGTTGCTGGAATAGTACACGGAAGTTTATCTATAAAAAAACCAATCGCTATTTCGCAAGATTATAAGTTAAACCTAATTGTATGTGCAGAGTTTGATACTGCAAATGTAACTTACAGTGCAGTTTATAAAATTGATCTCTTCTCTGCAGCCCATCATATTGAAAACGCAAATGTTACAAGATTATTACCAATACGTGCTGCCGATTATAATTTACAGAGGCGATATACTGGAGTTACAGTATTTTATGACAATTCATTTTATGTAGCGAGAACTGGTCCAAATAATTCAAGTGTTTTTAATCCAGATAATTCTATTTTCAAGATTGCTCCAAAAAAATTAGCGGCTGGGGGCGATATAATTGTTCCTTCAGATGGAGATACACTTACAATAGAAAGAGTTCCATTTATTGATCCTTTAAACCAGGGCTTGATTTCTGCTAACGGAATAAATTCTTTGACTTCATTTAATAAAAATAATATGGACTTTATTGCGACCTTATCCGGTTCAAGCTTTAAAGCACAATGGTTTCATTTTTATTCTTCAGGGATTGAAGAAAAATATATAAGTCAATTTGATCCACGAGAAGGAGTACAGTTTGTTAAACCAAACAGATTTACAAATCCAATGGGGTCATGTTTAGATCCTTCAGGAAATATTTTTATCGCAGATGCTGGAAAAGATAGTGTATTTAAGTTTAATTCATCTGGGGATGAACTTCAATCATTCGGTGGCAGTAAATATTTTAACAAACCTACTGCGGTAGCATTTTTTAATAGAATATTGTTTGTTTTAGATGCTGAAAGAAATCAGATATTAAGATATAAATTATCAACGGATCAATAATGAAAATGTTTAATATAATGTTCTTTGTCTTGCTTTTTGTTAGTTATCTTCACCCGCAATCTGTAATTATTAACGAATTATACAACTCAAGTGGAAATGATGAGTGGATTGAATTGTTAGTTGTTCAAGACAGTGTTGATTTAAGGAATTGGGATGTAAGAGATTTTAGCAGCGGCGGTTCAGCACAACAGCCTCTTGTTTTTTCAAACAATAACCTGTGGAGCAATCTAAAAAAAGGGACAATAATAATTGTTGCAAAAGCTGAAAATACTTTTTTAGAAGACTTAGACCCAAGTGATTACTTATTGATTGTAAAGTCCAACAACGCATTATACTTTTCGGGCAATGTCTTTTCAATTGCCGCTGGATCAGAAGCCGTACAAATTAGAAATAGTTCTCAGGTTCATGTATTTGGAGTTTCATGGGGAACCGCAAATGTAAATAGTTTGCCAAGTCCTAAAGTACATTTTACTGCTGGCGCTACAAGTAATACCTCAACATTTTTTAATGGTGGTGATGTTTCTGAATTAACTACTACAACAAATTGGACTCAAAATAGTGCTACAACGTCTATGGGTGTTGGAAATACAGCTACAAACATTGCTTGGATTCTATCATTAAGAGCACGCGTTGAAGGTTC
The DNA here is from genome assembly GCA_039931535.1 of Ignavibacteriota bacterium. Classification (GTDB taxonomy): domain Bacteria; phylum Bacteroidota; class Ignavibacteria; order Ignavibacteriales; family Ignavibacteriaceae; genus IGN3. The sequence continues at coordinate 12,918 of JBDTRQ010000363.1, read as the reverse complement.
GGGGACTGTAAGTCTAACTCCGCTAGTTGCTACAGGAGATTCTGTTGTTAATCTTACTTTTAATTATATCCGAGAGCCGCAATATAATATCAACGCATTAAAAATTATTTTTCCACTGGGACTTACTTGGTCTCAAAATGCTGCTCAAGTTTCGATAGAAAACTTTACTGCTACAACAAGTGTTTCTGCGGATACAATTTTATTTTCTAATATAAATTTTATAGATGATTCAGTTATCATTTCAATTGCAGATGTTACAACTCCAATATTTACAGGTAACTATCAATTTACATTTCAATCAGGTATAAATGTAGTATTTGGTGATGTATCTCCGACCCCAACATTAACAGTTTACGGCGCACCAATTCCAATTTCAGAAGCAAAAATAAATGATGAAAATGGTATCGGAATAAACTTAGGTGATTTGGTTACATTAAGAGGTATTGTAACAGTTAGTAGTCAATTCGGCAGCCCGAGTTATATACAAGATAACAGCGGTGGCATCTCAATTTATGGAACTACTTTTTCCAGCACTGTTCAGCCTGGTGATGAAGTTTTAGTTTCTGGAATAATCACACAGTTTAATGGATTAAATCAACTTGAATCTCCAATTCTTCATTCAATCCTTTCAAGTGGAAATGAAGTTGAACCGGTATTAGCAACTCCATCAATGTTAAGCGGAGATGGCGTTGCCGGAATAGAAAATTACGAAGGAAGATTGGTAAGAGTTAATGGTGTTTTAGTAACCGAACTTAACGGAACAACTTTTAGCAACTGGGCTTATAAAAATTATATGTTAACAGGTTCAAGTGCTTCTGATACAGTTCAAGTTAGAGTTGATAACGATACCCAAGTTATAGGTATGGTTGCACCTGGAGGCAGATTTGATATTGTTGGAGTTTTAAGTCAATTTAAATCTTCACTTCCATTTATTGGCGGTTACCAATTAATGCCACGCATTCCATCTGATATAATTTCGAATGGACCTATCATAGAAACATATCCGGAAGAAGTAGATTTAACTTCTAATTCAATCACACTTGATTGGAGTACAATAAATCCCGGGACTTCAAGAATCAGATATGGATTTACAACTAATTATGAACTTGGTGTTATCGAACCGGATAATGATTTAAGAACAACACATAATGTAACTGTACCCGGACTTGATGTTGCAACTATTTATAACTTACAGGTTTTTTCCGTTGCAAACTCGGATACTAGTTTTTCAAGTAATATTATTTCAAGTACAACCTCAGCGTTTCCTACAACAGGCGAAATTAATGTTTACTTTAACAATTCTGTAAATACAAGTGTTTCATCAGGTGTAAATGCAAATGGAAATGCAAACTTTACAGATTTATTGATTCAAAAATTAAATAACGCAAAACGCTCTATCGATGTTGCACTTTATAGTTTAAGCGGAACAGTCGGCGCAAACATCGCAACTGCATTAGTAAACGCTAAAAATCGTGGTGTAAAAGTTAGAGTGATTGGTGAATATGATAATAGAAATACTGCACCCTGGGCAACACTTTCAAGTAATGGTATTACTGTAATTAACGATGCCTTTGGAAATAACGATGGAAGCGGTTTACATCATAATAAGTTTTATGCTATTGATTACCGCGATGGCGCTGCAGACAGTGTTTGGGTTATTATGGGTTCATGGAATCCAACTGACCCGGGAACTAATGATGACAGACAAAATCTTGTTATGTTTCAGGATGTTGCTTTAGCTGGTGCATACACAGTTGAGTTTCAAGAAGAGTGGGGAAGCAACACTGATACTCCGAACTCTGCAAACTCAAGATTCGGCTCAAGAAAATTTAATAACACTCCGCACAATTTTGTTATCGGTGTGGTTAAAGTTCAAAGTTATTTTAGTCCAAGCGATGGAACAACTTCACGAATCGCAAAGACATTGGGCAAGGCTGAAAAATCTATTAACGGCTGCGTGATGACTATTACGCGCCGAGATATAGCAGATACAATTATTACAGTAAAAAATCGCGGAAGCAAAACTCGTTTGGTTTTAAGTAATGATACGGATTCGGGAACTCAGTTTTCATATCTTCAATCAAATGGAGTTGATATTCGTTTAAAGGGATTTACTACTGGATTGCTTCATCATAAATACGCTGTTGTTGATGCAGAACCTTTTGGATATACTTCTTCTGTAATTACAGGTTCACACAATTGGTCTTCATCTGCCGAAAATAGTAATGATGAAAACACAGTAATAATTCAGGATGATCAGATTGGTAATTTTTATTTGCAGGAATTTGCAGCAAGATATTACGAGGCAGGCGGTATTGATTCTATAAACACAATTACAAGTGTAAATCAGGATGCAGAAATTCCAACTCAGTTTGCATTACTACAGAACTATCCAAACCCATTTAACCCAACAACTAAAATCCAGTTTGAAGTTCCGCTATCACAAAAAGTTGAATTGATTGTTTATGATATTCTGGGAAGAAAAGTAAAAGAATTATATAATGATTTAGCTCCTGCCGGAGTGATCAATATAGAATTCAAAGCAGATGATCTTGCAAGCGGAATGTACATTTATCGATTAAAAACAAAGGATATTTCCATCTCTAAAAAGATGGTTCTTTTAAAGTAATTTCTAAAAAGTTTGTAAAAAAAAGGCTCTTTATCTAATTTTACGCCTTAAAAATATTATAAAGAAGGTAACAGAATGAGTGAGTTAAAAGGGAAAATTATTCAAATTATCGGACCGGTGGTTGATATTGAATTTGGAGGTGGACATCTGCCAAAAATTTATAACGCTATCAGAATTCCGCGTACTTCAACCGAAGGAAAAACTGAAGATCTAATTGTAGAAGTTCAACAGCATCTTGGCGAAAACCGAGTTAGAGCAGTTGCTATGGATTCTACAGATGGATTGGTAAGAAGTATGGAGGTTTTTGATACAGGGGAACCTATTACTGTTCCGGTTGGACCAGCTACTCTTGGCAGATTGATTAATGTTATCGGTGATGGAATAGACGGACTTGGTGAAATTAAATCTGAAAAACGTTATCCAATTCATCGTGCAGCACCTTTATTCAAAAATCTATCAACTCAATCACAAATGTTTGAAACCGGTGTAAAGGTTATCGATTTAATGGAGCCTTACAGTCGTGGTGGTAAAACCGGATTATTTGGCGGTGCGGGTGTTGGCAAAACTGTTATCATACAGGAATTGATTAATAACATTGCAAAACAGCACGGCGGTTATTCTGTATTTGCCGGTGTTGGTGAACGAACTCGTGAAGGAAATGATCTTTGGCTTGAAATGAAAGAGTCAGGAGTTATCGATAAAACTGCATTAGTTTTTGGTCAGATGAACGAACCGCCTGGAGCAAGATTACGTGTAGCGTTAACAGGATTAACAATTGCAGAATATTTTAGAGATGAAGAGGGAAGAGATGTTCTTCTTTTTATTGATAACATTTTCCGTTTTACACAAGCAGGTTCAGAAGTCTCAGCTCTTCTTGGTAGAATGCCTTCTGCTGTCGGTTATCAACCAAATCTTGCAACCGAGATGGGTGCCTTACAAGAGAGAATTACTTCAACAGATAAAGGATCAATTACTTCTGTACAAGCCATTTACGTTCCTGCTGATGATTTAACAGATCCGGCACCTGCTGCTGTATTTGCTCATCTTGATGCAACAACTGTATTAAGTCGCCAGATTTCTGAGCTTGGTATTTATCCTGCTGTTGATCCACTTGAATCTTCTTCAAGAATTCTTGAGCCTGGAATTTTAGGACAGGAACATTATGATGTTGCAAAAAATTGTAAAGAAATTCTTCAACACTATAAAGATTTGCAGGATATTATAAATATTCTTGGTATGGATGAACTTTCTGACGAGGATAAAATTGTAGTTAGACGTGCGCGTAGAATCCAAAGATTTTTCAGTCAGCCTTTCCACGTTGCTGAAGCATTTACAGGTAAAGCAGGAAAGTATGTTAAGTTGGAAGATACAATTCGCGGCTTCAAAGGAATTATTGATGGTAAGTATGATGAGATTCCGGAATCAGCATTTATGTACGTTGGCGGTATTGAAGAAGTAGTTGAAAACGCAAAGAAGCTGGCGTAAACATGGCTGAATTGAATCTTGAAATTGTAACCCCTTCAAAATCTGCTTTTAGCGGTGTGATAAAATCTATAACTGTTCCGGGAACAAAAGGAAGATTTCAGGTTTTAGTAAATCACGCACCGATAATTAGCACGTTAGATATTGGAATGATAAAAGTTGATTTGTTAGATGGAAAATTTGTTTACTACGCAACAGCAGGCGGAACAATTGAAGTACTGAATAATAAGGTATTAGTTCTTGCAGATTCTATAGAACAGGTTTCTGAAATTGATGAGGAACGCGCGTTACTTGCAAAGCAGCGTGCCGAAGAAAGATTAGCTGCAAAGAATAGCAATATAAATCTTACAAAGGCGCAAGCCGCAATAGAACGAGCCAATAATAGAATTAGCTTGAAAGAAAAATATTCACACTAATAAATTAGTTTTTATATTATAAAATAAAAGCGAGTTGATAGCTCGCTTTTTTTATTAATTCAAATACCCATCATTCATAATTACTTTTTTCATTTCCGATGCTTTATCAACTTTGTCTTTGATGCTTACAAAATAATTTATCAGATAGTTTAATCTTTCATTTTCTGTTTTCAGGATTAGTAATTCCTGTTGCTGCTCATACGTTAAACCGGATTTTTCAGCAATCTTGTAAGATTTAAGTTTTGCGGATTTAAGATTACTCCAGAAAGCATCTTCTAATTGATAGTCTGCTAATTCAACTACTTCTTCAAATTCGGTTTGTAGTTCATCAATTAGATTTAAATCTACAACGGAATCTACATCAAAATATTTTTCAACTTCAGCAATGTAATATCCAGCAAGATGAAGGGAAGTGGAGTTGATAAGAAATCTTTCTATGCCTTGCACAACAATATCCATCTCGCCATTTAAATAAGTTTTAAGTACGCTGTTTACTTTTACATAAACTCCAACATCAGAAATTCGTTTATCAATAGATGTAACAATTCCAAATCCGGAATTTTTTGTTAAACATTTCTGCAGCAATATTTTATATCTCTCTTCAAAAATATGCAGTGGATATTTTGAATCCGGAAATACAACTAAGTTTAATGGGAATATGGGAATTGTAGACATTTTACATCTTGAGATTTAATGATATATAGAAATAAAAATGGAATAGTAGAATGATGGAGCAACGGAATTTTCAACATTCCATCATTCCAAAACTCCACTACTCCAAAAGAGACTTATGCTTTAGAAAACAGTTCGTTAACCTTATCCCAGTTAACAACATTCCACCAATTTTCAACATAATCTGGTCTTTTGTTTTGATATTTTAGATAATACGCATGCTCCCAAACATCTAATCCTAAAATCGGAGTTCCTTTAACTTCTGCAACATCCATTAATGGATTATCCTGATTTGGAGTTGAGCTAACAACAAGTTTTCCATCCTGTACAAGCAGCCAAGCCCAGCCTGAACCGAATCTTGTTGCAGCAGCAGTACTAAATTTAGTTTTAAATTCATCAAATGAACCAAAGGCAGAATTGATTGCATCGGCAACTTTGCCGGTTGGTTTACCGCCGCCATTTTGTTTCATCAAAGTCCAGAAAAGTGAGTGATTCCAATTACCACCGCCGTTATTTCTTATTGCAGCAGGCAGTTTTGAAATCATAGAAAACATTTCGTAAAGTGTTTTTCCTTCGTACTCTGTGCCTTCAACAGCTTTGTTAAGATTAGTAACATAACCATTGTGATGTTTAGTGTAATGTATTTCCATTGTCATCTTATCGATGTATGGTTCCAGTGCATCGTATGCATATGGTAATTGAGGCAATTCAAATTTAGCCATAGTATTTGTACTCCTTATATGATTTTTGAAATTATTTAAATGATTATCAACTTTGCCAAGGACAGACACAGCAGGAATGGCACCTAACGTGTATAGAAACTTCCTTCTTTGCATAGCTTAATCCTTTCTAATTAAACACCGAAAGACTCACCGCAGCCGCAGCTTTTGGTTGCGTTTGGATTATTAAAAATAAAACCTTTCCCGTTTAATCCATCAGAAAAATCCAATTCAGTTCCTGAGAGATAAAACAAACTTTTACCATCAACAAAAAGTTTTACACCGTTTTGTTCGAGTATCATATCACCATCGCGAGTTTCAGTATCAAAGCCTAAACTATATGTTAAACCGGAACAGCCACCGCCTTTAACACCGATTCTTAATCCAAAATCCTGCGTAATTTTATTCTCTTCCATTATGCGTTTTATTTCTTTAACCGCCTTTTCAGTTATTGATATTTCGGATTCTATTTGTGTATTGCTCATTGCATACCTTCAATTGTTAAAAGATTAATTTCCTATTTCACATTACTTAAAATAAATTGTTTTATAAATTTTACTTTGTCATTGCGAATCCCACTTTAGTGGGTGAAGCAATCTAAAGTATTTATTAACATTTAATTTTTGAGATTGCTTCGCTCGCAGACTCCCTCGCAATGACGAGCTTTTACTAAAAAACACTAAAAAATAAGGTCTGTTCTACGTCATTTATCAAAATGAAAAAGGATCACCCGGTTTTGCTGTAACAAATTCAGGATAATTTACTTTCCAGCCCTGACTGCTTGTTCGTACAAATATTCCTGCAGTTTCATAGAATTCAGAAAATTGTTTTGATAAACTTGCAAGATTATTATCCGTTAATGTTGTTCCTCTTTTCTCAAGAAAACCTTTTAATCCATATTGAAAATCTCTAAAGAAAAAATTTGAGTTATGAAAAATTGGAAACTTAGCTTTCAAATAGTTTAAAAACATTTTGCTTTCATTTTTCAAATCAGCGTACAGCCCGGATATGTTCTTGTTTGACATTATTGTGTTACAGTTTGTTTATGAATTTGTGTTTTATTGTTACTTAAAGTTCTTAGCTTATTTATTGCCTCAACAACTCTTTGTGAAGCATAATCAATTTCTCCTTTAGTGTTAAATCTTCCAAAACCAAATCTAACGGAGCATAAAGCTAGTTCATCAGATAGACCAATAGCTTTTAATATTCTGCTTGGCTTTGTTGATCCTGAAGCGCAGGCTGATGAATTTGAGAATGCTAATTCCCTTAACTCAAGCATAAGTTTATCGGCACGAACTCCATCCACACATAAGTTTAAATTGTTTGGAAGCCGATCTGACATAGAGCCATTTGGACTAATGCCCTCAAGGTTTGAACTGATGTATTTATAAAATCTATCTCGTAAGTTTTTAGTGTGTTCATAATCTTTTTCTAATTCACTTTCACATAATTCAATAGCTTTTCCAAATCCAACAATGGCAGGAACATTTAGAGTTCCCGGTTTTATTATTCCTTCTTGTGTACCGCCGAAAATCCTTTGAGCAAGTTTAGTCTTTGGATTTTTAGAATTGATGTATAAAGCACCAATACCTTTTGGTCCGTAAAGTTTATGAGCAGTAAAAGACATAAAATCTAAATTGATCTCAGCAAGATCAAACTTTAATTTTCCAACAGCCTGCGTTGCATCAACATGAAAAAGTATATTATATTCTTTACATATTTGTGAGATTGTTTTTATATCGTTTACAGTCCCAATTTCATTATTCGCAAAGATCAATGAAACAAGTTTTGTTTTATCTGTAATTGCATCAGCAATCTTTGTTGGATTAATAATTCCGGAATTATCAACATTAATAAAGGTAACATCAACTCCGATTTGGGAAAGATGTTTTAATGATTCTGTTGATGCGCTGTGTTCCAAATTTGATGTTATAATATGAAATGAATCCGGATTAATATTTTCAGTTAAACCGAGATGAACTAAATTTATTGATTCCGTAGCACCGCTTGTAAAATATATTTCTTTGGAGGATACTTTTAAGAAATTCGATATGATATCTCTGGAATTTTCGACTGCACTTTTTGCTATCCAGCCAAAGCTGTGATTGCTTGAAGCATTTCCAAATCTATCCTGCAAATAGGGAAGCATAGTTTCCAAAACTCTCGCATCAATTTGAGTTGTGGAATTATTATCTAAATATATAGGCGTTTTTATATTCATTAAATTATATGCGCTAACTTTGTTTCATAAAAAACTTTATCAATCTTTTTCTGAACTTCAACTAATGGGTCACGAATTTTACAGCAATCTAAATAAGAACATTCTTCTTTTGATGAATCTGTACTTAAACATTCAGTAATTTGATAATCAGGTTCAACTGCTTTTATTAAATCTATTAGAGAAATATCTAATGGATTATTTTTAAGTGTGTATCCGCCCTTAACCCCCTGATAAGAAATAGCAATATTATTCTTTGCAAGATTTTGTAAAACCTTTGCAACTAACTCAAATGAAATCTTATAATTCTCTGCAATTTCCTTTGCGGTAACAGCACTGCCATGGTTTTTAATCGCCATATATCTGGCTGCCATTAGTGCGTATTCTGATTTTTTTGATAGTTTAAGCATAAATAAGACTAATTTAGTCTGGTATAAACTTATAAGAAAAAGGCTTTATTTGCAAACCTGGTGTGATTAAAATCCTAATAATTGAACAGATCCTTTAGCAATGTTTACTAATGGAGAAAAGTAAATGCCAAGGATTAAAACAGGAGCAATAAGTAAAATAAGTACAAAGTAATTTAATGGAGTAAGTGGAATATCAACTTGTTTATCCGATCTATCCAAGAACATTGCTTTTAGAACACGAATGTAGTAGTAAAGTGATATAACTGTATTTAGTAAAGCAATTATAGCAACGGTAATCATTTTTGCATCAACCAATGCGATGAAGAGATAAAGTTTGCCAACAAATCCTGCTGTAGGTGGAAGACCAGTCAGCGATACTAAGAAAATGCCGAGAGCAGTTCCGAGAAATGGAATTGAATATCCCAAACCTTTGAAGTCATCAATTTCTTCTGAATCGATTTTATTTGCAATTAACATAACAATGTAAAACGCGCCAAGATTCATAAACAAATAAATCGCAAAGTAAATTAAGACCGCCATTATTCCTTGATCTGAAAGCACCGCAACGCCAAGCATTAAATATCCAGCGTGTGCAATGCTCGAGTAAGCTAACATTCTTTTAAGATTATCCTGCCACAATGCTGCAAAGTTTCCAAATGTCATTGTAATGATTGCGAATAAAATTAATAATGTCTGCCAATCGACATAGGAAATCATTTGCCAGTAACCTGTATTATCAAGTTCTTGTGCGAATGTAATTTTTAAGAATCTTATTAAAACTGCAAATCCAGCAGCTTTACTTGCAACAGATAAAAATGCAGTGATAGAAATAGGTGCGCCTTCGTAAACGTCCGGTGTCCAAAAATGAAATGGAACGATTGAAATTTTAAATCCGATTCCTGCAAATATCATTAAAATAGAAATTAAGAACGTTAGCTGGCTGGCGTAAGGAGTTTGAAGCAGTGAATTAATTTCTGTTAGATTTGTGCTGCCGGTAATGCCATATAGAATTGAAATTCCAAATAACAAAATTCCTGATGAAGCGGAACCGTAAATAATATATTTTAAAGATGCTTCGCTGTTTCTAACAGATGTTTTAACAAATCCTGCAAGAACATAGGATGATAATGAAAGTAGTTCTAATGATAGATAAATAAGAATCAAATCATTTGCAGAAACCATAAAGAACATTCCGATTACCATTCCAAATATCAAAGCATAATACTCGCCGTGTCTATCAGGGCAGGAATTTATTTCTTTGGATGATACCGAAAATAAAACTATGAATGCGGCTGTAATAAGAATTATCATCTTAAAGAAAGATGAAAAATTATCTAACGAAAGAAGTGATGCGTTTCCAGAAACTGTAAATGCAGATTTCGGATTACCAAACTGAAGTACAACAAAACTAAATGCAATAGCTAATCCAATCAATGAAATAAGAGGTAAAAACTTTTTACTCTTGATAAATATTAAATCAAAGACAACAATTGCAACAAGTGTTAAAGCTAAAGTAATCTCAGGTAAAATTGCCTGAAGATCAGCAGATAAGTTTGGTAAAATCAATGTTATCACTTTATAAAAAATTAAAACGCATTTATTGAACTGTATATAACTTGAGCATCACTGATTACTTTAACCAATGCATTTGCTGAGGCATTCATAAGGTTAAGCATTGGTGATGGATTAACTCCAAGATAAATTACTATTATTGTTAATGGAACAAGCATAAAATATTCACGTGCTGTCAGATCGGTTAAGTCTTTCCATTTTTCGTTTTGTGGTCCAAGATAAACTCTTTGAAGCGTCCACAACATATATGCTGCGCCTAATAATATTCCAAGTGTTGAAATAATTGTAAGAACTCTTGTTGTTTGGCTTCCAAATCCACCGAGAAAAACTAAAACTTCGGAAATAAATCCGCTTAAGCCAGGTAAACCGATTGCAGCAAAGAATGCAACAGTAACAAATCCAGTGTATATTGGCATTTGTTTTCCTAATCCTCCAAAGGCATCAATATCTCTTGTGTGTGCACGATCGTAAATGACTCCAACTATAAGGAAGAGCATTGCTGTGATTGTACCATGATTAAACATTTGAAGTACAGCTCCGGAAATTCCTATTGTATTTAATGAAGCCATTCCGAGCATCACAAATCCCATGTGCGAAACGGATGAATACGCAATCAGCTTCTTAAAATCTTTTTGAGCCATCGCGCAGAGTGCGCCGTAAATAATATTTATCATACCAAACAGTCCGATGTACCAGCTTAGTTGATAAGTTAATTCCGGAAATACAGGATAAGAAACTCTAAGAATCCCATAAGTACCCATTTTCAAAAGTACGCCGGCAAGAATAACACTTATCGCAGTTGGGGCTTCAACGTGTGCATCCGGCAGCCAAGTGTGGAAAGGGAACATTGGTATTTTAATAGCGAATCCGATAAACAATGCTATGTAAGCGATGAATCTTAAATTGTTGGGATTAAGTGGAGATAAAATTCCAGTTTCAGTATAGTTGGCGTGATTCATCAATTCTAATAAGTTAAATGTAAACACTCTGGTTCCATCTGCAAGAGTTTCCATAGAACTGAAATAAAGTCCAATCATTACTAAAAGAATAAAAATACTACCGAGCAATGTGTATAGGAAGAATTTAATCGCAGCATATTCGCGTCTTGGTCCGCCCCAAATACCAATTAAAAAGTACATTGGAAGCAGCATCAATTCCCAGAAAATGTAGAACAGGAAGAAATCAAGAGAAACAAACACACCCATCATTCCAGTGTTTAATAAAAGGAACATTGCAAAATATCCTTTTACAGATTTGTTGATACTCCACGAAGAAATTGCAGCGATAAAAGTTACAATTGCAGTTAGCAGAACAAGTGGAGTGCTTAATCCATCAACACCAAGAAAATAATCTATTTTTATTTGTCCAATCCACGCAAAACCGGGAATATCAATCCATCTAAATTTTTCTATGAATTGGAAAGAGCTTGCGTCGTTTATTCCGCCGGCAGCAAAATTAAATTTCATCAATAAAAATATTGATAACACAATTTGTATTGCCGATACGATGAGTGTGGTAACCTTAATTGATAGTTCTTGCTTCTTTGGAAGCAGAAGTACGATTACCATTCCCAGTATTGGTAGGAATGTTAATAATGAGAGAAATGGAAAATTATTCATTGTTATGATACCTGTTTTTCAAACCTTTTACTTAGAATAAAAAGAGTAAAATAATTATCGAAAATATTACGAGCACTATATATGTTTGAACTTTTCCTGTTTGAACTCTTCGGAAAATCAAACCAATAAAACCACTTATGTAAGCTATTAAATTCACAAAACCATCAACAACATATTTATCAAATCCACCGGTAAAGAATGCAAATCTGCGTGTTACTTCTGCGGAACCATTTACAATTCCATCAACAATTGTAGCATCAAACCAGTAGAATACTTTTGTTAAACCAATTAGTCCTGCAACAAATGTCTTTTGATATAATTCATCAAAGTACCATTTGTTAAGTGAAAAATTATAAAGTGGTTTGATAGAAGCTGCTAATTTTTCAACGTTTACTTTTTTCCATTGGTAGAAAACAAACGCAGTTAGAATTCCGCCAACAGCCATAATTAAGGATAAAAACATTGCAGGATAATGTGCAGAATGCATCGCTTCTGTATATTTTTCAGAATAAGTAATTTCTCCGTGCATTGAATGTGATTCTGATCCAGCTTCAATACGATTTGAAACTTCTGATCGCATAAAATCATATCGTGTTTCATTCGGTGCGTGAAGTTCCGGAGTATTTATCCACTTACTAAAAAACCAACCTTGATCTGCATTAAAAGGATTTGGAGTATAAAAAATAAAAATAGATAACATTGCAAGAACCGCTAATGGCATTGCCATAACAAAAGGTGATTCATGCGCGAGTTCAAATTTATGATGATCTCTAGGTTCACCATGAAAAGTAATTATAATTAATCTGAACATATAAAAAGCTGTCATCAGTGCAACTAAAAATCCAACGATTGCAAAAATCCAATAACCTGTAAGAGAACCAAACGCATAACTACTTGCAAGTATTCCATCTTTACTTAAAAATCCTGATGTAAGTGGAATACCTGAAATTGCAAGTGAAGCGATTAAAAATGTTGCATAAGTAAGCGGCAGTTTTTTTCTAAGTCCGCCCATGTTTCTAATGTCTTGTTCGTGGTGCATTGCATGAATTACAGAACCGGCTCCAAGAAATAAGCCTGCTTTGAAGAACGCATGAGTAACGAGATGGAAAAATCCGAAGGCAAATGAGCCGACTCCCAACGCCATGATCGATGCCGCTGCAAGCGCGATTCGACGCCTCATG